>LJCR01002100.1 GCA_001399705.1 Kouleothrix aurantiaca | reverse complement strand
GCCGTAGAACTGCTCGATCCGCGCGCCCAGGCGGGCCAGCTCGGCAACCTGCGAGTCGCTGAGCACTGGCGCGCGCTGCCGGGCGGCAATCGCTTGTGATTCACGGTAGGCGCGCAGCGCTGTGAAGCTGCCGCGCAGCTCCAGCCAGGCCATGCGCGCGGTCCACCAGTCGCGCTGTTTGATGGCGATCAGCAGCCGGCGCAGCAGCCACGGCCAGATCCACCAGCGCAGCGCGAACACCAGCAGCTCACGGTGGCGCTGCGGCTCGTTGCGTGCAATTGTGAGCAAATAGGCCGGAAACGAGCGGCCATTGTTGAAAATTTGCCGGCGCAGCGTTGCGCGGTCGCGGCGGTGCACATGCCGAATCATTGCGGCAGGCTCGTAGCGCAGCGCGTGCCCGGCCGACACCAGGCGGAAAAAGAACTCAATGTCGCCCGCGCCATTGGTGGGCGTGCCCACGTCCAGCGCGATATCGAAGCCGCCGATCATGTCGAACAGGGGGCGGCGGTAGGCCATATTCGCGCCCACGCCCCAGTTGCTGGCCCAGAACATATCGCGCTTGCTCAGGTGCTCGCGATAGATCGTGTACGACACAAAGCCCTTGCTCATGCCGCCGTAGCGCTCGAATTCATCCTGCGCGTCGGTTTCGATCTCGGCCGGCAGCACCATGCCTGTTACGGCCATAATTTCGGGGCTGGAAAAACCGTGCGCAACGCCGCGCAGCCAGCCGGGCGTAGCGATCGCGTCGTCGTCGATATAGGCCACAATCTCGTGGCGGGCTTCCTGCCAGCCGCGGTTGCGCGCCCAATCGAGGCCAGGGCGGTCTTCGCGCACATAGCGGAAGCCACTGCGCGCCACTGCCGCGTGGGTCGAGCCGTCGCGCGTGCAGTTGTCGATCACGATCACTTCGTAGTCGGGGTAGTCGAGCCGGGCCAGCGATTCGAGGCAGCGCTCCAGCGAGAGCGCGCGGTCGCGCGTGCAGACCACCACGCTGATCGGCGGCAGGGTGCGGGCGGTGCCGCTATTCACCTGGTTGAGCGTGCCGCTGACCGACTGCTCCCAGACTTGCCAGCCAAACTGGCGCGTCACTTCATGGCGCAGCTGCTCGGCGCTGAAGGTGCGCATGCCAGCCTGGCAGTGCAGCATCAGCATGCCCAGCGGGCGGTAGCCCCAGCGCACCACGGCAAACATGCGCGTGTAGCGCGGGTCGACATAGATCGGCTCAATTGGTTGCGAAAGATCAATGTCGGTTACTT
>LJCR01002098.1 GCA_001399705.1 Kouleothrix aurantiaca | reverse complement strand
TTCCACAGGCAAAAGCGACGTCGGTGGTACGCAGCTTGATACCTTGGCTCTGCTCCGCGCGCACAACGAGCTGTGCGCAAACGCCCGGCGGAGCAGGCAGAAGAAGGAGCGCCGGCATGAGCAAGCGCATCGGCATTTTCGTGATAGCCTACAATGCCGAGTCCACATTGTCCGCTGTTTTGGAACGCATCCCGGCCGATATTGTTGAAAAAGTTGAAGAGATTTTCGTCATCGACGACTGCAGCACCGACCGCACCTACGAAGTGGGGCAGGGCTACACCGGCGGGGCCGCCGCCGCGCAGAAGCTCACGGTGCATCGCAACCCGGTGAACCTGATGTATGGCGGCAACCAGAAGCGCGGCTACGAATACGCAATCGAGCGCGGGCTTGATATTGTGGTGCTGCTCCATGGCGACGGCCAGTACGCGCCCGAGGTGATGGACCGCATGCTCGAACCGCTGGAAAGCGGGCGGGCCGAGATGGTAATGGGCTCGCGCATGATGGTGCCGGGCGCGGCGCTGCGCGGCAACATGCCGCTGTACAAATATGTCGGCAACCAGGTGCTGTCGTTCACGCAGAACTGGCTGCTCGGCAGCCGCTTCACCGAATTTCACTCGGGCTACCGCGCCTACTCCACCCACGCGCTGCGCACGCTCGACTTCAGCAAAATGACCGATAGCTGGCACTTCGATACACAGATCATCCTGAACTTCCTCCGGCGCGGCTACCGCATCCTCGAAGTTCCCATCCCAACCTACTACGGCGATGAAATCTGCCATGTCAATGGAATACCATATGCCTTTGAATGTATCCGCGCAACTGCCGCCCACGCCTGGCACGCCCGCATCCGCCGGCTTGCACTACGTCTCGCACAGCGACCCACAGAGTAGCCATCAGCAAATTTTGCGGCTGGTGCGGCGGCTTCAGGCGTGCGGGCCGGTGCTGGATGTAGGCGCGGCGCAGGGCATGCTTGGGCAGGCGTTACACGGCAGCGGCGCACTGATCGACGCCGTCGAGCCGCACCCGCGCTGGGCCGAGCACGCCCGCCCATTTTACCGGCAGGTGTTTGCCAGCGGCATTGAAGATGCGCCGCTGCCGGCCGCAAGCTACGCCGTGGTGGTGTGCGCCGACGTGCTGGAGCACACCGCCGACCCACTGGCGGCCTTGCGCAAGCTGCGCGCGGCTGCCCGCCCCGGCGCGATGTTCATTATCTCGCTGCCGAACGTGGCGCACCTCTCTGCGCGGCTGCTGCTGCTG
>LJCR01002097.1 GCA_001399705.1 Kouleothrix aurantiaca | reverse complement strand
AATAGTAGCCGCACAGGCCGGCCAGCACCACCAGCTCAACGGCCAGCAGCAGCAGCTTGGCAAAGGCCAGGAACAGCCGCCCGCCAAAGCCAAGCGCGCGCCAGACGGGCGCGGAGCGGCGCGGGTATACACGATAGCGCGAGGTTGGTGCCATGGGCGCAAGTATAGCACGCCTGCGGCCAGCGTGGAGCATGGGTGGGGTGCAGGCTTTCGGCAGCCAGCAACGCCCTGCCGCTTGAAGCTGCGCCTCCGCGCTCGGGCGCACACGCCAGGAATGCCGAGGCGCACATATATGAAGCGAATATCATTGAAGTTTGTAACTTACCGCCGTATACTAGCGTTAACGCTTGCCTGCCATTGTTAGCATTCTGTTACCCAACGGCAATTTTCACAGGAGGAGACGATGAACCGTGATGAACAGGAGGATACAACGGTCTACAAAGTTATTCTGAATGCCGAGGAGCAATACTCGATCTGGCCAGCCGATCGTGAAAACCCGCTTGGCTGGCGCGACGCCGGCAAAACAGGTTCAAAATCTGAATGCCTGGCGTATATTCAGGAAGTGTGGACGGATATGCGCCCGCTGAGCCTGCGGAAGAAGATGGAAGAAGAGCACGACGGTTAGGCGGCCAGCATCGACGAGTATATACCTGCATCGCTCTTATGCAGAACAAGATATGGCAAGCGATAATGGAGATTGGGGCGCATGCGCATGAAATGCTCTGCCAGGCGTCCGCATCTCCCGCCGGGAAACCTGTGAGCACCCGGGCCAGCTCGCCCACCCGAACACACGGCACAGCAAACCCGCAGCGATGAATGTTGCTGCGGGTTTGCTGTGTTTAACGGCGAATGCCTCAGTATTTGCGATTCGGTAACTCGCTGGCAGCGGCCTGTTGGCGATACACATCTTCTTTGGATTTCACCCACTTCTCAACCGGTTCGCCGTTGGCGATCCTTAGCGCCGTATCGAAGAACTGCGGGCCAAGCAGCGGGTTGCACTCAACGGTCACATTCAGCTTGCCTGCGATCATCGCCTCGAACGCGCCGCGCACCGCGTCAACCGAGACGATCTTGACATCAACGCCTGGCTTAAGCCCGGCCTCCTCAATGGCCTGAATCGCACCCAGCGCCATGTCGTCGTTATGCGCGTACAGGCCGTTGATCTGCTTGCCATAGGTTTTCAGAAAGGCCTGCATCACTTCCTTGCCCTTGGCACGCGTAAAATCGCCCGTCTCCGAAGCCAGAACCTTCATATCG
>LJCR01002096.1 GCA_001399705.1 Kouleothrix aurantiaca | reverse complement strand
GAATGGAATGGCAAACCGCAATGCCCGAACTACCCGAAGTTGAACACGCCGCGCGCAGCCTGGCCGAGCAGATCCTTGGCCGCCGCATCATCGCCGTCACCAAGCTCGATTGGGAGCGCATGGTCGAAACGCCGGCGATCGACCAGTTTCTCGACCTCGTTCAGAACCGCGAAGTGCTGGCGGTTGGTCGCCGCGCCAAGTGGATCGTGCTGACGCTCGACGGCGGCTGGACGCTCGCCCTGCACCTGCGCATGTCGGGCTCGGTGACGGTGGAAGAGCCTGATGCCCAGCCCGACATCTACACCCACCTCGTGCTGCTGCTCGACAACGGCCAGCAGATGTTTTTCCACGATACCCGCAAGTTCGGCCGCGCCCGCCTGCTCGACGCGCCCGGTCTCAGCGCGCTCGACACGGCCCACGGCGTCGAGCCGCTCACCGACGATTTCACCCCCGAGGTGCTTGGCGCGCTGCTGCGCCGCCGCCGCACCCGCATCAAACCCCTGCTGCTCGACCAGCGCGTGATTGCCGGCATCGGCAATATCTACGCCGACGAGGCACTGTGGAACGCGCAAATTCACCCGCTGCGCTTTGCCGACAGCCTGAACGACGACGAGATTGCGCGCCTGCACTCGGGCATTCGCCTCGCCCTGCTCCAGGGCATCGAGCATGGCGGCAGCACCTTGCGCAACTACCGCAACGGCTATGGCGCGGCTGGCACCAATCAGGAACACTTCAACGCCTACGACCGGCGCGGCCAGCCGTGCCCGCGCTGCGGCACCCCAATCGAGAAAATCACGGTGGGCCAGCGCGGCACGCACTTCTGCCCATTCTGCCAGACGCTCGAGCGCGAAGTTGGCGAGTAGCGCGGGCAGCCGATGACACAATATTCACGCGCGCACCCATGCATGTCATTGGGGCGCAAGCTGCTGCGTGCTATACTCTTTGTGCGATTGTAATAAGGAAAACAGCCCCATGCGCTATGTGATCGGTGTGGATTTAGGCGGCACGCAGCTGCGCGCGGCACTGGCCGACGAAGCCGGGCGTATCTACGACGAAGTGCGCACGCGCACCGATATTGCCGGCGGCCCGCCCGCCGTGATCGAGCAGATCGTCGCCTGTGTCGAGCAGGTGCGCGCCGCGCTGCCCGAAGGTGGCGAGCTGCTGGGCATTGGCGTGCGCTCGGTGAGAATGTCGCGCAGCGGCACGTAGTCCCAGCCCGGAATGTTTGGCGGGTTCAGCACCACGCCCTCAAAGGGAT
>LJCR01002095.1 GCA_001399705.1 Kouleothrix aurantiaca | reverse complement strand
TCCCACACACGCTCGCGGGTTTCGTCAGCGACGCCGGGTTTGTTGCGCACAACCAGCGACACTGCCGAGACCGAGACCTTGGCAAGCTCGGCCACATCGCGCATGCTTGCTTTGCGCTTTCTCATTCGTCACCTTCAGGGTGCTGAACCGTGCCGGCTCTCGCATAGAGGCAGGCACCGTGCCGCTCAAGGAAGCGCCCGCAGCCCGGCGGCACAGGTGCGGCGCAAGAAGATGCATGGCTAGGCACAGTTGCCCACCCTGCTCACTGCGCCGCGTTCAGTCGCTGGAAATGCCATGCTGCGAAAATACGCTTCTCGGTAGATCAATCATAGCGGTATTGCACTAAATGTCAAGTAGAAATTTATTTACTGTTTAGCACCGCGCTATCCGACGTAGCATGGCTTCCCCAAGCCAAAAAATTCACTATACTGCATTGCATTATAGCATGATCAGTTCGCAAACCTTCTAAAAAATTATAGTAAAATTATACTTGACAATTTTCTAGCGCTCTGCTAGAATCACCGCTGTAATCAACACACCACTCGCTTAGATTTTACGAACGAACCACCAGCGCTGTTTATGGGGCGCAGGTGTGTTTTCCGTCCGCAGCAGCGGCATGGGCCTTGTTTGCCCAGCATCGTAGGCCCGACAGACGAGGGGGCTGAGCAATGGCTGCTCGTCACCAATCGAACCGACCGCGTGTGGCGAACCGGGGCATGGCCTGCTCGCCGGCCCCGGCGCTTTATCCATATTCCCACCTGTTGCGATCACCTTGTTGGATGCTGGCGCGTGCCCATGTGGCAGGCGGGCGTCGCTATGCCGTGGGCTGCTGCGCAGAGCGGCCAGCAATACATCTGTAAGGAAGCAGAGCATGCCAGAGTTTCCCGGCGTTGTTTTCGAACCGCACGCCCAGCAGCGCATGCAGCGCGGCGTCAACCAGATCGTCGACGTGGTGCGGCCGACGCTGGGGCCCTGCCCGCGCATTGTGGCAGTTGAACATACCTTCCGCAGCAAAACGCCCGAAATGCTCGACAGCGCGGGCCTGATCAGCCGCCGCATCATTCAGCTGGCCGATCGCGGGGCCGATATGGGCGCGATGCTGCTGCGCAATGTGCTGTGGCGCGTGCAGGAAGCCGCCGGCGATGGCACTGCCACTGCGGCGGTGCTGTTTCAGGCGGTGTACAGCCGCGGCCTGACGTATGTGGCAGCCGGCGGCAACCCGCTGATGCTGCGCCGCCACCTCGAGCGCGGCCTGGCG
>LJCR01002094.1 GCA_001399705.1 Kouleothrix aurantiaca | reverse complement strand
ATACAGCAGAAACGGCCCGTGTTCATCTTCGGCGGCGCGCTCGAAGCGCATGGCAATCTTCTCGGCCACGCGGATCGAGGCGTCGTTTCCTTCTTCAATCAGGCACACCAGCTGCTGGAGGCCCAGGCGCTCGTAGGCATAGTCCACAATCGCCCTTGCGGCCTCGGTCGCCAGCCCCTGCCCCCAGAATTCTTTGTCGATCAGGTAGGCAACCTCGACCTCGTCGCGGCCATCGATACGCCAGGGCAGCAGCCCGCAGCGCCCGAGGAACTGGCCGCTGGGCTTGTGGATGGTTGCCCACAGGCCAAGCTCGGGATGGCGCGGGTGGCCGTTCAGATACCAGGCGATCTCTTCCTCGGTTTCGGTGCGGCTAAGCGTGCCTTCGGGAAAAAAGCGCCGCATCTCGGGGTCGCGGTAGAGCGCGAACAGCGCGTCGGCGTCGCCCGGCTCGAGGTGGCGGAGGATCAGGCGCTCGGTTTCGAGAATGATCATTGTGCTCCCAGCCCTTGCTGCCCGCGAAAACCTTTTCAGAATGGGGATAGAATGCCCTTTTTCACCACCAAGACACGAAGGCACCAAGGTTTGAAATTATGGTTGAACCTTCAATTGACGACCTTTTGCTCTTGGTGTCTTGGTGCCTTGGTGGTAAATCCTCAAACACTCTCTTACGCCGCGCGCAGCATATCGCGCAGCGGGCGGTAGCCAACCAGCTTCACGCCGGAGTTGCGGATGTGTTCGCGCAGCTCGATGCTCAGGCCGACATGGTAGTTCGCCACGCGGCTCGGCCAGTCAGGCGCGATCGCACGCAGCTCGGGCGAATCGACGGCGGGGTGGAAGATCAGCACCGTGACGCCGGGCTGCAGCTCGTCGACCATGCGCTTGGCCAGCGCCACCTGCTCGTTCGGGTTGTCGAGCGGCAGCATCAGCACATTATCGATCAGCAGGCGCTCCTCGGCCTGGAGCTGATCGAGCGTTGGGCGCAGATCGGGGTACCAGTCGCCGTGATAGCGGCTGAAAAAGGCCGGCAGCCGGTGCTCCTGCGCCAGCGCCAGGTGCGTTGGGGCAAAGCGCGGGTGCGCGGGCGTGCCCATATGCGCGTCGAGGTGTGTGGCGTCGATGCCGGCCGCCAGCGCGCGCCGCACCTGAGCGCCCAGCTCCTGCGCGACAGCGGCCTCGTCGGCGTGCTGGATGGTGTCGGCGGGCGCGGCGTAGAAATAGCCCTCGGCGCCGATCAGGCCGCTGGCCGGGTCGGCGGTGGA
>LJCR01002092.1 GCA_001399705.1 Kouleothrix aurantiaca | reverse complement strand
CATCGTTGCCCGCGCCGCCGTCGATGATATCTGCGCCGCCGCCGCCCAGGATGCAGTCCGACCCGCCGCCGCCCGTAATCGTGTCGATGCCGGCGCTGCCCAGAACGAGCGAGTTGCCGCTGCTCCCCAGGAAAATGCCGCTGCCCGTCACCACCGCGCTGAGGTTGAGGCCGCTGCATGCGGCCGGCTTCAGCGCATTTGCAGTGATGCTTTGGGTAGCCACACCCGCACCCGATTTCGGGACGGTGTTGGCGGTGGCCGAGGCCGCACCGATGCTCACAATCAGCATCAGCAGCGCGCCAAGCGCCACGCCACGAAAAAGAGTATGCGTCATGTGCGGGCCTCCTGCGGTGCGATGCTCGCCTCAACCACGCGGTAGTGATAGCGCGTGCCGGCGATCTGCACGACATAATGGTGAACTGGGCCGCAGCGCTCATACAGGATCATGCGCTCTTCGCGCTCGGCCAGCCGCGCCAGGTCGCTGAAATTCGCCACCTCGACCGTATCCTCTGCAATCAGTAAGTCGCTGTCTTGCACGGCAATCAGGCGCGGCCCGTACTCGAACTGAATGCGTGCCGGCTCGTCAACCATTCCAGCCAGTGCCTGCTTGCGCGCCAGCCACACGCCCGCTGCCAGCGCCAGCGCAGCCACTGCCAGCCCGATCCAGCGCGCGGGCAGCACATCAAGCTGCAGGCCCAGCAGCGCGATAGTGTTTGGTACGACGGTGCTGTATGGCAGCGCGCCTTCCTGCGACGGCGCAAACGGGTCGGCGTCGCTGTTGGTGTCGCGCAGCACCTGCAGCTCAAGGTCGTCGAGGCGGAAACGCAGGCGCGGCGCAAAACTTGTGTCGCGCAGCGGCTGGCCCGCCAGCGTGCCCGCCAGCTCGATCTGCGGAACAATCGCCACGGTGTAATATTCGTGCTTTATGCCGGTTTGTGCTTCAATCTGGTCGGTCAGCGTCTTGATTTCTGCCAGGCCGAGCGTGCCGCGCGCGGCAAACTGGTCGCCGGAGAAGCTGGTGCGCGGCTGCAGTTCCAGCGTGCGCTTCCAGCCGTCGTTCGCGCTCAGCTCGGCAAGCAGGCGGTAGCTGCCGCCCCACTGGTGGGCTTGCTCGGCAGTGGCGCTGTAGCGGAATTCAAACGGCACCTCGCGCACCAGCGCGCGGAAAAGCGGCTCGCCCGACTGCGCGGCGCCGGTGTCGTACACGCTGCCGGGCGCGGCTGCGCGGTAGCTAAAAGTGCCCTGCTGCGTGTACGACAC
>LJCR01002093.1 GCA_001399705.1 Kouleothrix aurantiaca | reverse complement strand
GGCATGTGGTAGGTAAACGGCGAACCGACGGCGAGATCGCTTTTGAGTGCACTGCCATAGTAGTAGCGGGTGGTGAACTCTGGCTTGGTGATCGCTTCCCACACGCGTGCCTGCGGCGCGTTGATAATAATTTGGTAGACAAGCCTGGGCTTTGAAGCGGTTTCCATACGTTCTCCTTCAAGCACAGTTTTGAGGTCGGCTAGGGTGCTTGCGCGCACAGCCGAATACTTGCTGATCCAGCGGTCGGAAATAAGCTGGATCGGCACGGGATTGAGGTAGTGCAGTTTTTCGCGGCCCACTTTGCGCGTGGTGATCAGCGCAGCGTCTTCGAGCACGTGCAGGTGCTTCATCACGCCGAAGCGCGTCATCGGCAGCTCAAGCTCCAGCTCGCTGAGCGTGCGCCCGTCGCGCTCGAACAGAAGATCGAGCAGGTGCCGGCGGCTCGGGTCGGCCAGGGCGCGAAAAACGGCTTCATCTTCCATAGCTGTATTATACGTGACCATATGGTCACATGTCAAGAGGCAATTTCAGAAGCAGGGAACCATTAAGCCACAGAGGACACAGAGAGCACAGAGAGTAGAGAACAAAGAACCACAGAACCACAGAACCAAGAATCAGGAACCGAGAACTAGACAACATCTATTTTCGTAGGGTGCGGCGCAGCGGCAGGGCATCTGTGGCTCAAATTCAGCTGTAGGAAACCGGAACCATTAAGCCACAGAGGACACCGAGGTCACCGAGTTTGGCTTTCAGACTCTGTGCTCTCTGTGAACTCTGTGGCTCAATTTTTCGCGCTCTGCGCTGTGCTAGGCGCTCAATCGCACAGCGCGGACCATGTCGAAGCAGGCGCGGGCATCGTATGCGCCTCTTCCCAGCTTTGCCGGCCGCGCCTCGGTCGCCAGCGTGCCAACGACTCTGCCTTCCCAGCGCGCAACAAGCTGCCCGCCGCGCACCTGAAACGCTGCGTGCTGCGCAGAGCGCATGTCGATTTCGGCGGGCAGCGGCCACGCTCCATTGGCGTCGTGGGTCTGCCAGCGCAGTTCCCACTCCGCGCCACGCATGCCGAGCGACAGGATGATCGTGTTGGCCGGGCCGTTGCCAAGCAGCGCCCAGGTGACAGTGCCCGCCGACGGGTTTTCTGCCTCGATGCGCAGGCTTGACTCGACTGCGAAGTCAGGCGGCAGTGGTTCTTTGGTCAGGTACTCACCCGCGCGCGGGTTTTGTCCGCACAGCACGCCATCCCCGATCTGCCAGCCGCTG
>LJCR01002091.1 GCA_001399705.1 Kouleothrix aurantiaca | reverse complement strand
GCCAGCATCTCGGGCGTCGGCCGAAATGCCAGGATCTCTTCCGGTGTGGGCTGGGAGGCAAGGAAATCCAAGATTTCACGGTAAATATGTGCCGGGACAGCTGGCTGCTGGAGGCTGAGCGCCAGAAGCTCAGGGATACGATCGCGTACCTGTGCCAACTGGTCGGAAAGCTCATCGGGAATATCGATCGTAATCGTAGCCATGATGCCCCTCCTGCCTGGTGACGCTGCTCCTATTCTACCATGCTCTGCTGAACGATGCCGCCGTCGGAGACTACCCCCTCGATTCCTGCCATAGTATAATGCGCGGTACTACAACCTCGTCTCGCGCGCTTTGTCAGCGCCGACAGCGTGGTGCCGGGCAGCGCCAGCGGCAGCCTCGACGGCATTGCGCTCAAGCCGCTGACCGTCGACTTCCACGAAGTGGGCTTTGGCGCGACGCTGAATGGCGAAAGCAGCCAGCCGTTCTGGTTCCAGATGAGCGACCAGCAGCGCCAGAAGGCTGGCGATCCGTGGGGGCCGACGAACCCGCAGGCACTCAATCGCTACAGCTACGTGCTCAATGGGCCGATGAAGGCGACGGATCCGAGCGGGCATAGTGTGTATATGGAAAAAGATGAAGCGATGGCTTATGCTGATGAGCTTGAACAGGCAGCAGCTACATTGCGGGATATAAAACCAGTAATAGATTATTCTGTCAAAGGCGGAGCGCTGTTAGGGGCATTGTTAGCAATTCTCAAGGCTATGCCAGTATTAGCGGGCACTATTGTTTTTGCTGGACTAACCGTAGATTTGCTTACAGTCTCACTTGAGCAAATGGCCAAGCAATTAGAGACATACGCTAGGCTTATTCGAACCGCCTCCAACTATGGTCAAAATGCGATTATTATATCGGCTGATTGTGCAAACAAGAGCGTTTCTTGTAATGTTACAGTCATCAATCGAAATACTGGTAACGGAAGTGTCATGCAAATGGGACTTTTGCTAGGTGGAGTCCTATTTGACGGTTGGCATAATGGTCAAGAATTGCGTTTTGACATGCGTCAAAGTATATGGCGACCTGGAGTTGCTTGTACAAGGGGTGGAGGTAATCCTTCGAGCGGAAATTACTACTCTGGTGACAAAGTATTATGCGCGCCTTCGCCAGGATTTTATGGCAGATAGAATTTCCTTGGTTATGTAAGCAAGTTTTTGTGGGTGGGTGCAAAGATTTTATATCTAAACCCCACCCACAAAGTCTATACTCTAAAGGTAAAATAAAG
>LJCR01002090.1 GCA_001399705.1 Kouleothrix aurantiaca | reverse complement strand
ATCCCAACCAGCGCGGTTGCGCGGCTCGTAGCGCTGCAAGTCGGCCGAGCGGGCCACCAATGCGCGCGCCTCGGCAATGGTGCCAAGCTCGCCCAGTGCGATCAGCTGCACCAGCGCATTGCCGATCACCGTGGCCTCGGTGGGGCCGGCCACCACCGGCAATCCTGTGGCGTCGGCAGTCATCTGGTTGAGCAGCGCGTTCTGGCTGCCGCCACCAACGACATGGATGACCTCGGTGGTATGGCCGGCCAGCGCGTCAAGCGTTTCGAGCACGTGGCGATACGCGAGGGCCAGACTCTCGAACACACAGCGCGCCACCGCGCCGTGATCTGCGGGCGCGGGCTGGCCGCGCTCGGCGCACCACGCCGCGATCAGCGCGGGATGATCGCCGGGCGGCAGGAAACGATTGTCGTTCGGGTCGAAACAGTGGCGGAGTGGCGGCGCGGCGCTGGCAAGCTGCACAAGGTCGGCGTAGCTGTAATTATGGCCCTGCGCGGCCCAGGTTGCGCGGCACTGCTGAATGATCCACAGGCCCATCACGTTCTTCAGCAGGCGGAAGGTGCCGTTGATGCCGCCCTCGTTGGTCACATTTGCGGCCAGCGCGGCCTCGTTGATGATTGGCGCAGGCACTTCCAGCCCAACCAGGCTCCATGTTCCGCTGCTGATATAGGCATAGTTGGGCGTGCTGGTGGGAACTGCCGCCACTGCGCTGCCAGTGTCGTGGCAGGCGGGCGCAATCACCGGGATGCCGGCGTAGCTTCCCAGGCGCGTGCCGGGCAGCACCAGCGCGGGGAAAATCGCGGGCGGCAAGCCCAGCGCGCCAATGAGATCGGTGGCCCAGCCGCCCGCGCGCGGGTTATACAGCTGCGTGGTGGTGGCGTTGGTGAACTCGCAGACCGCCGTGCCGGTGAGCCAGTAGTTCAGCAGGTCGGGCGCGGTGAGCAGCGTGCGGGCGGCGGCCAGCTGCGGCGATTCGCGCGCGGCGAGGCTGGCGAGCTGGTACAGCGTGTTGATCGGCATGAACTGAATGCCGGTGTGCGCAAACACCTCGGCGCGAGCCACCCGCGCAAACACCCAATCCATCATGCCGTCGGTGCGGCGGTCGCGGTAGTGCACCGGGTTGCCCAGCAGCTCGCCCTGCGCGTCGAGCAGCGCAAAATCCACGCCCCAGGTATCGACGCCCAGGCTGGCCGGGCGCAGCGCCTGCCCGCGCCCAATGCCTTCCTGAATGTCGCGCCAGAGCCGCAGGAAATCCCAGTGC
>LJCR01000209.1 GCA_001399705.1 Kouleothrix aurantiaca | reverse complement strand
CTATCAAGGCGCGGTGGCTAGCGCGCTCGCCAATCTCGGCGAGCTGGGCGAAGCGTTCGCACTGGCGCAGGGCATTGCCCGCCCGCTCGATCAGGCGCGCGCCCTGGCCGCAGTCGCGCGCGCAGCGGCCCCCGCTGATGCGCAGCTGGCACAGCGCGCGCTGGCATTCGCCTTCCAGCATGCCGCGGAGCTTGGCCGCGCCGAGACGCTGCGCTGTCTGGAGTGGGCCGCGCCAACGCTCGCGCAGCTTGGTGGGGTTGATTTGCTGCTCGCCGCCGCCAGCGCCATTGACGAGATCGATAGCTGGTGGGCATAGGAAGCGAGCGGAGAGGGGGAAACTTCTTCTTCCACAAACAAAAGCAGCGTAAACGCCATTGTTTACGCTGCTTTAGGAATAGTGGTATTCAGAACGCAGTATTACCCTAGGCTTGTAAAGCCTTATCTGCGTAATCTGTGGATGTCAGTCCTGCCCGTCCCTAATGATTCGCGCGCGTCGCCCCGACAGCCGCTTCGCGCTCGGCCTGATACTCGTCGCTCTTCGAACCCGGCGGGTAGTATGGCGTTGCGTGCTCGGCGCTGCGGTCGGCCTCGTTCGAGCCGTAGCTCGTCGTCATGGGGATCGACTCGCTGTTGATAACCGGCTGGTCGCGCGCCTCGCTCATCGAAACGCCCTGCGCCGTGGAAGGCGTGCCGCGCACGGGCGTGCTGCTGGTGCTGGCTACCCTGGTGTCGGTGCCAAGATGCGCACTGATCGAGGGAATAAACTCGCGAACTGCATCGCGTATAAAGCTGCTGAGCGTTGCCATTGCCGCCCCTTTCAACATATCAATCTCATCGTCGAACTGCGACAGGAAGCTGTCGCGCGGGCGCGATTCCGACTGATAGTATTCTGTGGCCGTGCCGGGCACCGGCTGGTGCGGCGCTTTATTTTCGTAGCGTGGCTCGCTTTCGCCGCCCATGCTGCCCAGCACATAGCCTGCCGCCACTGCCGCGCCCAGCGCCATCCACGGGCGCTCGGCAACCTGGTGCTTGAGATCAAAGGTTTCGCGTGCGCGAACCTCCAGCGCATCAAGTTTTTCGGTCAGCGAATCGCGGGTGGTCTCTATGTTTTGTCGGATGTTGTCCGATCCTTGATCCATTCGACATTCTCCTTCAGCGTTTCAACGGTTTTCTCAGGGACGGTATTGACGGCCTTGAGCTGTTTTTGCGCCGTGCCCAAGAGCACGCCCCCCACGATCGCCGCCAGCACGCCAACCAGCGCATATCCAGCCCAGGTGGGCCAGCCAAACAAAGCGGCGACACCTTGCGCCAGCGCGAGGATGAGCAGCAGCCCGCCCACCGCCAGAACGCCGCCGGCTATCGCCAGCTTGATCGCGCCGCTTTTCGCCTGGCCGAGCTCTTCGCGAATTTCCTGCCGGGCCAGTGCTATTTCCTGGCGCACGAGTACCTGCGCGTCGGAAACAATGCCGCCCACCAGCTGTGCGATCGAAACGTCGCGGTCGCGCTCAAAGGCCATGCCTACCTCCGCGTGCTGCGTGCCAGCAAGTAGCCAACGCCCAGGCCTACCAGCAGCGACTCAATCGGGTGGCGGCGAATAATGCCTTCAAGGTCGGATCGCATATCGGCCAGGTCCTGCTCCTGCAGGTACGAGCCGGCGCGGTCGAGCGTGGTGGCGGCCGTGTCGGCCACATTGCCCAGCGTGCCGCCAGCGGGCGCGTTATCGCGAATGGTTTGGGCGACATCGGTCATCTTCTCGCCCACGGTGGTGGTGGCGGAGTCGGCGCGGTTGAGCGCCTGCTGGCCCAACTCCTGGGCCTTATCTCCCGCCTGCTGGGCCTTGTCCTGCACCGTGTCGGCAATATTCTGCGCCTTGTCGGCGACAGTGTCGACCGCGTCGTGCACCTTCTCGGTGGTGCGATCAACCGTGTCGTGCGCTTTGTTGCTCGTGCGGTCTACTTCGCGTTCGACAGCGCTGCGCGTGTTGTTCGGATCATAGCTCATAGAATGCCCCCTTGCTCCTGCTTATCGAGGCCGCATCACGGCCCGATCTTTATGTTAGGCGCCATTACCTAACAGAAATAAAAATAGCGGAAAATGGGTTTCTCTTCTCTTCCGCCCCACTTTCCGCCTATCTTTAGTTAATGATGTTTAATAGCATATAGCGTGCCACGCAGAAGCAAAAGAAGAATTTATTTCCTTGGATACTCCATCCTGCCATGGTCCCACCTGCTGTAGTCACAGGCACGCCTGGCATCGCGGGAGTAGCACACAAAGAAATTGGGGCTAGCGAACTGCTTCACAGCAGCAAAGCCGGGAGAATCAAAAAGGCCGCCTACGCGGGCGGCCTGGAAGAGGGTTAAAGCTCGGGCGGCGCTGGCAGTGATGCGAAACCGCTGCACACCAGGCGGCGGATTGGGGGGCGAGGCGCGCGACCGTGTATATATCAATGTTTACAGCGCCAGTATAGGCTAAAGCTGCGCGCGGCACATCCGCCGCCCGGGCGATCCACCCTCGTCCCTTTGGCCGACACCGCGCTAGGCCAGCAGGCGCAGCGCCTGCTCAACAATGGTGCGCACCTGTGCGTAGCTCAGGCGGGCCAGCGCCGGCTCGGGCGCAAACCACTCGGCCGCGCAGATCCCTTCTTCGGCGCGCGGCGTGATATCGCCCGGCGCGGCTTCCATCAGGAAGAAGGCAACCTGCTTCAAGCGCGGCTGGCCCTTTTTAGTGCGCACAATATACTCGATCCGCCCAACCAGCGGGCCAAGCGCGCCGCGCACGCCGGTTTCTTCCCACACCTCGCGCACGGCTGCCTCTTCGTCGCACTCGCCGCGCTCAAGGTGGCCCTTCGGCAGCGACCACGCGCCATAGCGGTCGTTGATCAGCAGCAGCTCCAGTGCCCCATTCGCGCCGCGCTGGTAAACCACGCAGCCGGCTGCGCGCCGCAGTTTGAGTTTGCTTTTATGTTCAGACATGGGTGTGCTCCGCAGCCAGCGCCGAATGCGCTTGATCGCGCGCTTAATTCGCCTGTATCTGCTCAAACGCCAGCTCGTAGTTGCGCGAGGCCACGCCACCCAGGCGCGCCGGCCAGCGCCCGGTGAGCGCCTGCGTGATCTTGCCGGCGTGCTCGTGGCAGTTTTCGATGAACAGGGTGTAGCGCTGCTGCACGCCTGCCGCGACTGTGCCGGCGAGGTACAGGCCGGGCACATTCGTTTCCATCGTGGCCGGGTCGAACACCGGCACGCGGTTCTCGCCCACCAGCTCGACGCCCGCCATGCGCAAGAGGCTCTGGTCGCCGTGGAAGCCGGTGTTCAGCAGCACAAAGTCGGTTGGGTGCGCGAACGGCGCGCCGCCGTCGGTGGGCGCCATCAGCACGTGCGTCGGCGTGATCTCCTGCACCACCGTCGAGGGCAGAAAGCCGATCACGCCGGCCTCGATCTGGGCTTCCAGGTCGGGCAGCAGCCAGTGCTTGATCCGCTGGGAGTCCAAGCGCGGCCGGCGGTAGCTGATCGTCACTTCCGCGCCGGCCCGCCAGCAGCGCAGCGCGGCCTCGGCCGCCGAGTTTTTGCCGCCCACAATCAGCAGCCGGCGGCGAAAGTAGTCGTGCGGGTCGCGAAAGTAGTGCGAGACGTGCGGCAGGTCTTCGCCGGGCACGCCGATCTTATTGGGCCACTGCATGTCGCCCAGGGCCACCACCACGCGCCGGGCACGGTAGCGCCGCGCGCCGGCCAGCGGCGCGGTTTCGAGCACAAAGCCCTCGCCATCGCGCGCAATCTGCGTCACCGGCTCGTAGCTGTTGATCGCCAGGTCGAACTGCTCGACGACGCCACGCAGGTAGGCCAGGTAGTCTTCGCCGGTGATGCGCTGCTGGTGGTTGTTCTGAATCGGCACGCCAGCAATTGCCAGGCGCTCGGTGGTGCTGAAAAAGTTGGTATTGCGCGGCCACCACGTCATGGTGTAGCCAATCTGCTGCGCGTCGAAATGAATGTAGCGCACGCCGGCCTGCTGCAGGCACACCGCCAGCTCAATGCCAATCGGGCCTGCGCCGACAATCGCAACATCATAGTTTGGGCTTGCGCCCGTGGGTACTTCGCTCATTGGGTCCTCAATGTTCGTGTCAGGAGTCAGGAGTCAAGAGTCAGGAGTCCGAATAGTAGCGTCAGAAACGTGCATTTTTCCTCCGTGTCTTCGTGCCTTCGTGGTTTTCGTCACCCTTCGTGTCTTCGTGTCTTCGTGGTTTCCGTCACCCTTCGTGTCTTCGCGCCTTCGTGGTTTTCGTAATTCTTCGTGCTTGCGTTCTTTCCACGAATCGCCCCACAAAACACGGGCACTATACCACGTTCACGGAAGTGCAAACTTCTGACTTCTGACTTCTCGTATAAAAGCAGATGCCGGCATCGTAGCGAGCGACACCGGCACCGGCAGCTTCAATTGTGCGCCCGCCTAGCGCCCGAAGAACAGCCGTTCGATGCCTTGCTCAAGGCTTACCGCCCACTCGCCCATGCTCGTCTGCTGCGACCACTGGCTCAGCAGAGTGAGCTGCCCGCTCGCCAGCAGCACACCAACGACCACTAACAGCAAGCCGCTTGCCAGGCTGGTGGTGTGCAGGTGCAGGGTGGTAAAGCCCAGGTTCAGCTCGATTGCGCGCCCGCGCATAAACTGCCAGAAGCGCGAGCCGCGCCCAAGCCGGCTGAAGAACGTCGCCATCAGGATCAGCGGCATGCCCAGGCCCAGCGCATACACAAACGCCAGCACCGCGCCCTGCAGCACCGCAATGCCCTGCGTCGCCAGCAGCGTCAGCAGAGCGCCCAGGATCGGGCCGACACAGGCCGTCCAGCCCAGCGCAAAGGTCGCGCCATACAGGTATGAACCGGCGACGCTGGCGGTCGGGCGGTTCAGCAGCTGCGCGCCCGAAAAGCCTTTGCCAAGCATGCTCATAATGCCGAACGCGATCACTACCAGCCCGCCCACGGTCGTCAGCGCGCCGAGGTGGCTGAACAGCAGCTGGCTCAGCGCGGTGGCGCTCGCGCCCAGCACCACCATTGTGGTCGCCAGGCCAAGGAAGAAGGCCACCGTCATCACCACAATGCGCTCGCGGCTGGCCTGAAACGTGAAGGCGAAGTAGGCCGGCAGGATGGGCAGCGTGCACGGGGAAAGAAAGCTGAACACGCCTGCCAGAAAGGCCGCCGGCGCAAGCACCAGCACGCTGACGTTGCCGGCCGGC
>LJCR01002089.1 GCA_001399705.1 Kouleothrix aurantiaca | reverse complement strand
GTCTAGCCCCGGGGTCGCCGCTTCAGTGGGGTTGGGATTCGCCGCCGGTGTGCTTGTGTCGATTTGCGGGCCAGCCGGCGGGTTGGTTGGCGTGCTCGTGCCATCCGCCGTTGATGGCGCTGTCGCCGCTGGGGTTGGCAGCGGCGTCAGCGTATCGGTAGGCACTTCAGTTGGCACGTCGGTTGGCGTGTCGGTGGGCACGTCGGTCGGCGTGTCGGTAGGTACTTCTGTTGGCACGTCGGTTGGCGTGTCGGTGGGCACGTCGGTTGGCGTGTCGGTGGGCGTAATTGTTGGCGGCGTGCGCGTAGCCCGCGAGGTTGGCGGCACCGTTGGCGGCGGCGGCTCGCTTGGCACTTCGGTGACGGGCACAGCAGTCGCCGTTGGAATCGGCTCGACCGATGGCTCGCTGGTTGGCACACTGCTCGGCACGCTGGTGCTGCCGGGCGGTGCGTCGGTTGGCACCGGGCTCGGCGGCAATGTCGGCGGCAGGGCTGTGGCCGGGTCGGGTGTTGCGCTGGCAGCCGGCGCGCTGGTTGCGCCAATGGGCACGCTGGTTGCGCCTATTGGGCTGGGCTGCCCTGTTGCAGCAGCCGGGCTGGTTGGCACAGGCGTGGCTGTGGCGTTTAAGGCTGGGCTGCCCGCAGTTGGCGCGCTGCTTGGCTGGGGCTTGTTGCCGCCGCCACCAGACGAACCGCTTGTGCTGGTCGACGTATTGGGTTCGGGCGAGGACGTAGGCTGCTCGGCCATGGTCGTCGGCGCGTTTGGTATTTCGCTGACGAGTTGATCGGCGCGCACTGCCACCTGGCTCAGCTCGGGCTGGCTTGCGGGAAGGAGTGGCGCAGCCTGCTGCACCGCCAGCTTGGTTTTGTCGAGCAGCGTGCGCAGCTCGGGCCGAACGTCGGTGACGTTTGTTTGCGGGTTGCTGGTGAGCGCTTGCTGGGCGCTGCTCAGCAGGCTGTTTAGCGTTTCGCTGATCAGCGATGATGACACTTCTTCCGGCTGCTTCTGCACCAGCGTGTTGAATTCATCGAGACGCCGGTTGGCATATTCCAGCAGCATCTGGCTGCGCTGGCCAGGGTCGGCAATCAGCGCGAGCGAAATGTCTTCTTTGGTGCGCTTCCACGTGTACAGCGTGTCGCCGGGCAGGCTCTGGGCCGATACCGAGTCGACGGCGCCCATGGTAATGGCAACCACCACCACGGCAGCTGCGGCGCGCTGCGCCGTAAGCTTGCGGGCGGCGGCCCGGCGGCGCTGGCGGGCAT
>LJCR01002088.1 GCA_001399705.1 Kouleothrix aurantiaca | reverse complement strand
GCTCAGGCGATTGCCGCACGCCTCGATGCGGCAATCGCCTGAGCAGTGTCGGTGAGGTGAAAATACCAGAGCGAACGCAGGCTGCTAGCCATGCCATGCAGGCAACCGCATAAGTCTTGCCGTATTATAGGGCGATAATAGGGCTTGCAGATGCATCCTGCCAGCTGCAAACTGCTATAGGGCATTCAGCGGGTGTGCCGCTAGCCGCGCAGGGTGCCGAAGAAAGCGCGCATGTCTGCGGCCAGCAGCGCGGGCTGCTCCATTGCGGCGAAATGCCCGCCGCGCGGCATCTCGGTCCAGCGCTGCAGGTTCACGCGGCGGGCCACCCACTCGCGCGGCGGCGGGTTGATGTCCCTGGGGAATGACGCGAACGCGGCCGGCACGTCGGGCAGGCGCTCGAACGGCTGCATGCGATTTTCCTTGTAGGTGCGCATCGACGAGTTGATCGTCTCGGTCAGCCAGTAGATCATGATGTTGGTGAGCAATTCGTCCTTGCTGACCGCGCCATCGAGACGGCCGCCGTTGTCGGTCCAGGCGTAAAATTTCTCGGCCAGCCAGGCCGCCAGCCCGGCCGGCGAGTCGTTCAGGGCGTAGGCCAGCGTTTGCGGCTTGGTCGATTGGATCATGAAGTAGCCGCCCTCGCGCATGCGCCACTCCTGATTGCGCTGCATATAGGCGCGCTCGGCGTCGCTGAGCGTGGCAGGGTCGGGCGCGCCGGCGTAGAAGCCAATGTAGGTCAGGTGCATGCCAATCAGCAGCTCGGGGCGCGTCGCCGCGAGGTGCTGCGACACAATCGCGCCAAAATCGCCGCCGGCCGCGTCAAAGCGCCGGTAGCCCAGCACGTCGGTCATCAGCGTGGCAAGCATGCTCGCGGCGCGCTCGGTCGATGTGCCGGGCTGGCTCGGCCGGTCGGAAAAGCCATAGCCCGGCAGCGAAGGAATCACGACATCGAATGAGTCGGCCGGGTCGCCGCCGTGCGCGGCCGGGTCGGTCAGCGGGCCGATCAGCTTCACGATTTCGTAGAACGAGCCGGGCCAGCCGTGCGAAATCACGATTGGCGTAGGGTTTGGGCCTTTGCCGCGCGCATGGATGAAGTGCATGCCAAGGCCGTCGATCTCGGCGCGAAAGTGCGGGAGCTGGTTGAGCTGCGCTTCCTGCGCCCGCCAGTCGTAGCCGTGCTGCCAGTACTCCACCAGCGCGCGCATCACGGCGCGGTTTGCGCCATATTCCCAGCCCGAATTGTCGATCTCGTCGGGCCAGCG
>LJCR01002087.1 GCA_001399705.1 Kouleothrix aurantiaca | reverse complement strand
CTGCCAACTGCCAACTGCCAACTGCAAACTGCCTACTGCCGACTTTTGGACACACAGAAAGAGCTTTGCTATGGATACAACCCCGGCTCCTCCAATCGGCGCGCTGCTCGATTTCGCCGGCAAGGTCGTGCTAGTGACGGGCGGCGCGGGCGGCATCGGGCAGGGCATTGTGGCACGCTTTGCCGAGGCCGGCGCCGCGGTGGCGATCCACTACCGCAGCAGCGATGCGGCGGCGAGTGCGCTGGCCGAGCAGATTGTATCGGCGGGTGGTCAGGCCGCCACATTCGCCGCCGACCTGACCGTTGCCGAAGCGGCGGTGCAGCTGATCGAAGCGGTGGTGGCGCGCTTTGGGCGGCTGGATGTGCTGGTGAACAACGCCGCGCAGCAGTCGCTGGCCGGCCTGCTCGATATGAGCGCCGCCGATTGGGACGCCATGATCGCCGCCACGCTGCGCAGCGTGTTCTTATGCACGCAGGCTGCCGCGCACCAGATGATCGCACGGGGCGGCGGCGCAATCATCAACATTACGTCAATTGAAGCCGAGCATCCCGCGCCGCTCCACAGCCACTACAACGCCGCCAAAGCGGGCGTGCTGATGCACACGCGCGCCGCCGCCGCCGAGCTTGGCGCGCACGGCATCCGCGTGAATGCGGTGGCGCCGGGCCTGATCTGGCGCGATGGGCTGGAAGCCGCCTGGCCCGAAGGCGTGGCGCGCTGGCAGGCGGCCGCGCCACTTCAGCGCCTGGGCACGCCCGCCGACGTCGCCGACGCCTGCCTGTTCCTGGCGTCGCCGGGCGCGCGCTGGATCACCGGCGCAAGCCTGTGCGTCGATGGCGGCGTGACGACCGGGCCGAGTTTTTAGGCGCAATACCTTGCAAATAACATAACGATATAAAGACGCGAAGACAGGAACCCTATTTATCCACAGATGGCGCAGATAACACAGATATGCGGTCTATAATCTGCGTCATCTGCGTCATCTGTGGATGGACTTTGAACTTTGCCGTAGCTGTGGCCTGTAGTTAAAGGGTTTTGCCTTCGCAATGGATTGCTGCTCATGATCGAAAGCGCAGGCGATCTGCTGCTCGCCAAGCTGGCGCGGCCCCAGCCGCCCGCCCCGCTGATTGCGCGCCCGGCCCTGCTTGCGCAGATCACAGCGGGCGTGGGGCGCAAGCTGACGCTGCTGGCCGTGCAGGCCGGCGTGGCCGGCGCCGAGTACCTGATGGCGCTCACCGGGGCGGTGGTGCTGGTGTCGGTGGTGC
>LJCR01002086.1 GCA_001399705.1 Kouleothrix aurantiaca | reverse complement strand
ACACGGACTCGCCCTGGTTATAGAGGCTGTGCATGAACGACCGATTTGTACAGCGTTTCGCGCTTCCCCTGCTGCTGCTGGTGATGCTGGCAGCGCTGCCGGCTGGCGCAGGCGCAGCCACGCCGGCCAGCCCTGCGCCATCGCTGCCGGCCGGGCGCGCCGCCCGCGAAAACACGCTGCGCGTGCTCCAGGCGCATACCGCCGCGCCACTGAACATCCATACCAACCCAGCCACCGGCGCGGCAGATTTTCTGGCCGCTGCCGATGCGCATGTGCCACTGGCTTACGCGCCAACTCCTGCCGAGGCCGGCAACCCCGAGGCGACGGCGCGTGGCTTTCTGAACGCCTATCGCGCACTGTTTGGCTTGCGCAGCGCCCAGAGCGAGCTGACGCTTGTTCGTATTGAAGCCGACAAGCAGCTTGGCTACAGCCATGTGCGGCTGGGGCAGGTCTACCAGGGCGTCCCGGTATTTGGCAAGCAGCTGATTGTGCATGTTGATCCGCAGGGCCGGGTTGCCAGCGTCAACGGGCAGTTCTTCCCCGGCATCGATCTCAAGACGCAGCCGGTGGTGGGCGTGGAAGCAGCCGAGCAGGTGGCGCTGCGCTACATCCCCGGCGAGCTGGATGAAAATGAGCGCGCGAATGTGCGGCTGAACCCGCGCCACGACCGCACCCGCCTGATGATTTATGTCGAGCCGAATGGCACACCGCGCCTGACATGGAGCGTATCGGTGGCGACGGCGCGACCGCTCGGGCAGTGGCAGGTTTTTGTAAACGCGAATCGCGCGCGCGTGGTGCATGGCATCGACAGCCTGGCGAACGCCAAGCGCCGCGTGACGTTCAGCGCCGACAATACTACCGAGCTGCCCGGCCGCCAGCTGATCGACGAGGGCGAACGCTCGCGCGACCCGGTGGCGCAGGCCGCGCACGGTCGCAAGGTCGCGTCCGACTGCCTGGAGATGGCGGCGATCGCGTTCGGCGGCATGGACGAAGTGCGCCGCGAGCCGGTGTTCGCCGCGATTGTGAACGCGAATAGCCCGCTGCGCTGGGACACCAGTATGATCGGCGGAGTCCTGACCTACGCGCGCGGCGGGCAGCCGCTGGTGGTCACGCCCTTCATTCTGGCCGGCGCAATGAGCCCAATCACCATGGCCGCCGCCGTAGCCCAGCAGAATGCCGAGGCGCTGGCCGGCATCGCGCTGGCGCAGATCGTCAACCCCGGCGTTCCGATCATCTACGGCGGCTTCACGACCAACACCGACA
>LJCR01002085.1 GCA_001399705.1 Kouleothrix aurantiaca | reverse complement strand
TCTGCATTCCAATCCCTATCCCCCAACCCCTACCCCCTGCGCTGAAAGCGCACTTTGGTCTGCGTTTTCAAGATAGGATTTCGCAAAAAAGATCGAGCTATTCCGCATTCCAATCCCTATCCCCCAACCCCTACCCCCTGCGCTGAAAGCGCACTTTGGTCTGCGTTTTCAAGATAGGATTTCGGAAAAACGATCGAGCTATTCCGCATTCCAATCCCTATCCCCCAACCCCTGCGCTGAAAGCGCACTATGGTTTTTCCACCACAATGAAGTAGCTGCCCGACTTGAGGCTGCCGAACAGCCACAGGTCCAGCTCCATCATCAGCGTGACCGCCATGAGCGCGTAGTAGGTCGGGCCGCGCCGATCCAGGCGCGCGCGCATGCGCTGCCGCGCGCGGATCTCGCGGTGCGTGCCTTCCGAAACGGCTGCCGCCGGCGTGGCGCTCGGCGCTTTCGCTTTCCCACGCCGGGCACTGCCCAACACCGCCTCGCCCAGTTTCATCAGCACATGCTCGACAAAGCTGGTAAACACGCTGTTCCAGAACACGATCTTGACCGGGCGCAGGCCGGCCTGCTGCATGGCGTCGAGCACATCGTCCCAGGTGCGCAGCGCCTTGATGTGGTCGGATTTGCGGCGCGCCTGGCGCTCGAAGTCGTATACGCCCGCGCGCACAAACGCGCGCCCGAGCTTGCGGCTGGCGTCGGTCAGGAACTGCAGCGAGGATGGGTCGCTGGTATTCGAGAAGGCGAAGAAGCGCCCGCCCGGCCGCAGCGTGCGCGCCGTCTCGGCCAGGTAATCGTCGATCACATCACGCGGGAAATGCTCCAGCACGTCGATCGAAAATGCCTTATCGATCGAGTTGTCGGCAAACGGCAGGCGCCGCGAGTCGGCCTTGGCAAGCGCGACTTCCTCCAGCGCGGCGTCGGCAAACATGGTTGCCGGGTCGGAGCCGATCATCAGGCCCACGCGGTCGGCGTTCCAGACGGCATGCTTGGCGGTGCCGCAGCCGTTGTCCAGCACCACGTCGTTGCGCTTCAGGTCGAGCATGCGTACCAGCGCGCGGTTGCGCACGCCCGCGGCGAGCAGCGGCGGCGCCAGCTCGCGGTAGTCGAGCTCTTCGGACAGCTCGGCTTCTTCGGCCACATACTTCGAAACATAGCCAAACTCCACCGCGCGCGGCATCAGATCGATATAGCCGCCGTGCACGGGGTAGTCGGTGCTGCAGCTGGCGCAGTGCACGCCCGCCGCGGTCACAATCAAAT
>LJCR01002084.1 GCA_001399705.1 Kouleothrix aurantiaca | reverse complement strand
CCACCAGACCTCGTCGCCGAACCCGAGCACCCAGTCCGGGTGGGTCTCGGTCAGAGCGATCAGGCGGTCACGACGCTTTTTTTGAGGTGTAGGCAGGATCGGGGCTGGTGATCCAGCGTTTGGCACGCTTCCAGGTGATGCCCAGGCGCTGGAGTGTTGCGCGAATGGTTTGGCCGCTGACGTGGCGTGCAGTGAGACCTTCGGCAAAGCAGACGTCGGCGAGCAGGTCGAGCGTCCAGAGGCTGGTGGGCTTGCCAAAGGTGCGAGGCGAGCGTTTGATCAGAACCTGCAGGCGCTCCAGCCCGGCCGCATCGAAGGCGGTGTGGGGGAGGTGATGGGCGACGGTTGAGCCTTTGGTGAGGACTGCAAGTCCGTGGAAGTTGAAGGCACGCACGACGTTGCGGACGGTCTGCTCGCCGCAGTGCAATTGGTGAGCGATGGTGGTGGATGTGCCACTGGCGGCACTGGCAAGCAGAATTTGGCAGCGCCGGAGGGTGAAGGCATCGGCGGCGCGCAGGCCAGTTTCGAGCGTTGCGCGCTCCTCGTCCGAGAGTGGACGTACGACAAGTGGTTTCGACATGAGCGCAGTATACCATCACCTACATCATCCTGCCTGAGTTTGCACTAGCTATGTGTTCGGCTGCTTGCGCGATGGTGCAAAGTTCACCCGTCGCGGACGGGGCAGCATCCAGAGCGCGCTCGTCGCCACGCTTGAAGTGCTCGACGAGTGTGTGCTCGTTGACCGTTTCGTGCCACCCGAGCCGTTGCCAACCGACGCAAACGCGCCAGTCTTCCTGCACATTACGTCCGTTCGCAACCCCGCGACCAAGGGCCGCAACATTCGCTACCGAATCGCCGCCGCTGCCGGCTGGCAGGCCAGCTTTTCAGTCCGCTGGGATAAAACGGTGGTCAGCCGCCACGAGCTTGAAGCAGTGCTGCAGGATGCCGGGCGGCTGGTCGGGCTCGGCAACGGCCGCAGCATTGGCTTTGGGCGCTTCGTGCTCCGCGCGCTGCTCGTCCACGACAGCTAGCGCGCCGTGCATGGCCAGGTCAGGCACCGTCTGGCGATGGCTGGGAATGGCCAGCCCAGGCGTGGCAACGCAGGGCATGGGCGAAGCGAGCGCGGCACTCCACACCGCGCTCGCTTCCAACACCACGATGACGAAACGACAGCGACGGCCAAGTGCCGCCATCTGGCAGCGGCTTCGGCAGCAGGTTTGGGAACGCGACGGCGGTCGCTGCCAGGGACCGTACTGCCGCGCT
>LJCR01002083.1 GCA_001399705.1 Kouleothrix aurantiaca | reverse complement strand
ACGTGGAACGAGGAGAACAGCGGCAGGCGCAGGCGCTTCGCGTGGCAGACCGCCGTGATGTAGTGGTTGCAGCTGCGCGAGAGCCCCCAGCCCTTGGCCTGCAGTTCGACGGGCACGTTGACCGTGCCCTCGTCGATCGCGCACAAGATGCAGTAGCCCAGCTTGGCCATCCGGTTGTTGAGCCAGTTCTGCCCACAGCGCGGGCAATCGCCCTCCTCATGGCCGCCGCCGCCCCACTTGGGATAGAGCGGCTTCGGCGGGCCGCTCTTTTGCTGCTTGGCAGCCATTTACGCGGCGACTTTCTGTTTCCTGGTCTTCTTCTTGGTCTCCGGCGCGAACAGCCCGACCGTCACGCTCTCGCCCTTGCGCTGCGAGGCGCGATAGCGGCCATCCTTGGCCGCCGTGTTGTACTTGCCCAGCGCCTGGACACGCGCGGCCACCACCGTATAGGCCTCGGCCGCAGCGGTGTGGGCGGCGTTCACGCGCTGCCAATCAGCCTCCGTCCAGCAGCAGTGCCATTCGTAGATGCTGTTGGCCATGCTGCTCGAGCTGTCGGCCAGGCGGAGGTTGTGAAACGAGTGGCCCTCGACGCGGCCGCGCCGGATGCGGGTGATTGCCCACGGCTCGAAGGCGCTGTAGAAGCGCTTGTCAATCGGCCAGATCTGGATAGCGCTGCGGCAGACCGGGTTGGTCTTGATGTTCTGCCGCTCCAGCTCGTCGCGGCGCTTGCTGTACAGCTGCAATGTGCTGACCTCCGCCTTGAGCGCCGTCAGCGCGTCCTGGAGGGTGGCCAACTCGTCGAGGAACGCTTCCCAGGTCTCCTCGTCGGGCATGCAGTAGAGGTTTTCCTTGCGCTGGGTCAGCTGCACCTCGTCGGTGGCGAACGCCAGCTGCGGTCGCGTCGGCGGATTGCCGTTGACCTTGCAGCGGATCGTGGTCGGTGTGCCGTAGAGCGTGGTGGCCAGCGTCAGCGTCGGCAGCACGTAGGCGTCGGTGCGCTCGGCGGGCCAGAACACGAACTCGGTGATCGGGGTTTCGCGAATTGATGCCATTAGGCTGCGCCCACTGTTTCATTGAGCAGCGTTTGTGTACGCCGCATCAGCGGATCGAAGCGGCGATCGATGGGGAGCCGGCCCTGCCTGTCGCTCCAGAGCAGCTGGATCGCCGTGAAGGTCTGTTCCGGGTGATAGGTCGCGTAATACTCGGCGGTCACCGTGCAGATCCGCTGCTGCCAGCGGTTGCTGACCGGGCCAAGCGAGACCGGC
>LJCR01002082.1 GCA_001399705.1 Kouleothrix aurantiaca | reverse complement strand
CCCGCCACGATCGAGCTGGCGACCGCGTCGATTGTGCTGGGCGTGCTCTCGGGCGTGCTGTTTGGCGTGCTCTCGGCGGTGCGGCGCAATAGCTGGCTCGATCAGCTGGTGCGCTTCTTCTCACTGATTGGCGTGAGCGTGCCGGTCTTCTGGCTGGCGCTGGTGCTGCTGTTCATCTTCTATGCGCGGCTGCGCTGGGCCGCCGGGCCGGGCCGTCTCGACGCCGGCATGAAGCCGCCCACGCGCCTGACCGGCTTTTTCACCATCGACGCGCTGGCAAGCGGTAACTGGCCGGTGTTTGTGAACGCGCTGCGCCACCTGGTGCTGCCGGCGATCGTGCTGGGCAGCTATACCACCGGCCTGATCGCCCGCGTCACGCGCTCGTCGATGCTGGAGGTGCTGGGGCAGGGCTATGTGCGCACCGCCCAGGCCAAGGGCTTGCGCGAACGCACGGTGGTGCTGCGCCACGCCCTGCGCAACGCGCTCATCCCGGTGGTCACGGTGATCGGCTTTTCGTATGGCGGGCTGCTGGCCGGCGCGGTGCTGACCGAAAGTATTTTTGCGTGGCCGGGCATCGGGCAGTACGCCTTTCGCGCCTCGACCTCGCTTGATTTCCCGGCGATCATGGGTGTGAGCCTGCTGATCGCGCTGATTTTCGTGCTGACCAACCTGATCGTCGATGTGCTGTACTTTGTGCTCGACCCGCGCCTGCGGATGGCCTGAGGGTTGGGGTGGGTTAAAGGTTAGAAGGTTGAAGGTTCGAAAGTTTCCGTCAACATGCAAACCTGCACCCATCGATACGGCCTTCGGCCGGGGTACCCTACGGGTCCAGGATGCGAGCCGCAACCTGCTAACCTGCAACGTTCAAACCTGCAACGTTCAAACCTGCAACGTTCAAACCTGCAACCCTTCCCGCCGCCAGAGCAGCAGCGCCATCAGGGGCAGGTAGGCGGTCGTCACCACGGCCAGAGCGACATGCGGCTGAGTATCGCCCAGCCAGAGGAGCAGCGGCCAGTACAGCCAGCTTGCGCCGGCCCACACGAGCATCTCGGTGCGGGTGCGCAGCGCCGCCGCCAGAATGGGCGCGTCGTAGAGGGCGCGCTGCGGCACAAGCGCGCACAGCAGCACGTAGCGCGCGTCGGGGTCGCGCCAGCGCAGCAGCGCCAGCACGAGCAGCGCGCCCGGCAGCGTCAGCAGCGGCACAAAGCCATTGAAGCCGCCCACCTGCGCCAGCCAGCGCCACGGCCAGTCGGGCAGGAACAGCAG
>LJCR01002081.1 GCA_001399705.1 Kouleothrix aurantiaca | reverse complement strand
CCCCGAGGGTGTAGTTCAGGCGGCACAGCACCATCAGCACCAGCCGGATGCGGCTGGTCAGCGCCGCCAGCGCGCCATACGCCGACCAGCCGGCGACATAGGCCCATTCCGGGCGCTCGGAGTGGTAGTGATCCCAGAAACCAATCGACGCCAGGCCGCCATCTTCGGCCACGCGCGCCGCCCGCACAATCGCCGGCCAGTCGCCGGCCGGGCTGAACACTGCGCCAATCTCCATGCTTGCCTCCCTGGGCCTGCCGCCGGGCGCACAAATGCGCGGCGAACAGGCATACACCTGCACCGGAACCAATCGGGCGAAGCGCGCTTGACAGGCGAGGCACGGCGACGTAGCATAGAGGACGCACGCGCCGGCTGTTTGCGCTGCTTGGCTCAGTACCGATTGGCCACTAGCTCCCCAGCCCCAGCCAATCGGCGTGTCAGTAGTTATAGCACAGGTTGAAGGAAAGGTCAACCAGTAAAAACAGCATTCCAAAGCCGCATACGCTGATGCAAAAATCGAAAAATCAGCGTTATATGCTTAACACGGTCAGCATTTCCTCAGCTTTTTCAACGCGTTGGGGATCGCCAGACGCCCCACCTTTCCAGCATGCTCCCATTGGCTTCCACCCGAATTTCGGGCAAGAAAAACCCGGCCTTTGCAGGCCGGGCACGCAGCGTGCTGCGTTCGCTTAATACAGCTCTTCGGAAATTCAGTGCCAACTATGACCAAAGACGAATGACGAACGACGAAGCCAGCTTGGTCATTCATCCTTCATCATTCGTCTCAGCAACCAGGAATGGACTTCGACCAAGCTGTACGAGTGCCTTTCTGACTGATGGAAAATCTGCACCTAGCTGATCAGGTCGTCGATTAGCTCGCGCAGCGCCGACGCATCGATGTCTTTCTTGTCGAGAAAGGCAATTGCGCCGGCCGCCAGCCCCAGCCGGTGGAACTCGCGGTCGGGGTAGGCGCTGATCAGGATGATGCGCGTGGATGGCGAGAGCGCGTGTATCTGCCGCGCCGTCTCAATCCCGTGTTCGTCGCCCAGCACCACATCGACAAACGCCAGCCGCGGATGCGTGGCCGATACGAGCTGGAGCGCGCGCTGAGTATTTTCGGCCGCGTAGATCGCCGCTGCGGGGCACGTCTGGCCGAGCAGCCGATGCATCTGCGTGCGGTAGCGCAGGTTATCGTCTACGATCAGCAGCGCAATCTGGTGCGCGCCCGGGGTTTCGCCCGCGCTGGCCATTGTGCTGGACGGCGCATCGG
>LJCR01002080.1 GCA_001399705.1 Kouleothrix aurantiaca | reverse complement strand
CGCGCCAGGCCAGGACTTCGGCGCCCCGAGCGCGGTTCTCGTCCCGCGAACCATTACCCGTCCGCTGCCGTAAATGGCACTGACGCGTCCTTGAGCCCGCCTATGACAGTACCAACAACGTCTACAACCGACCACCCGCTGCTCCAGGGGCTCAACGAGCCGCAGCGCCAGGCGGTGCTCCACCGCGATGGGCCGTGTCTCACGCTGGCCGGCCCAGGGAGTGGGAAGACAGCCGTCCTGGTGCGGAGGTGCGGGTACCTGATCGACGTCCATGGCGTCGACCCGGCTCATATCCTGGCGGTGACCTTCACCAACAAAGCCGCGCGTGAGATGCGCGAGCGCCTGGCAAAGCTCATCGGCCCGAAGCGCGCCGAAAAGATAGTCGCAGGAACGTTTCACTCGCTCTGCGCGCGCTGGCTGCGCAAAACCATCCACCACCTCGGCCGCGACCCCGGCTTCACGATCTTTGACGAAGACGACCAGCGCAAGGTGATGCGCGAGATCCTTGACCGCGCCGACCTCGACTTCAAGCCGGCGCAGATCCTCGAAACGATCTCGGCCGCGAAGACCGAGCTGTGGGATGTTCAGGAGTTCGAGCAGCGCGCGATCGCCGCCCAGGCCGCGGGCGACCCGTGGCCCGCGATCGTCGTGCCGCTTTACGACGCATATCAGCGAGAGCTGCGCAAGCAAAACGCGCTCGACTTCGACGACCTGATTATGCTCATGATCGAGATCTTGCGCACCCAGCCAGGTGTTCTGGCTCAATTTCAACAGCGATTCGCGTACTCGCTGACCGACGAATATCAGGACACAAATTTTTCGCTGGCCACTCTGCTGCGCCTGATCGTCGCCAAACACCGCAATATCTTCGTTGTGGGCGACGATCAGCAAAGTATCTATAAGTTCCGCGGGGCGGACGTCAGCCTGATTCGCACTTTCCAGCAAGAGTACCCTAACGCGCGGGTGATCATGCTGGAGCAAAATTACCGCAGCACCAAGACTATCGTCGGCATCGCCCAGGCGATCATCGAGCCGAGCCCGGAAAATATCTTCAATAAGCAGCTCTGGACCGCGAACCCCCAGGGGATGCGCGCACTCCTGTACGAGGCCGACGACGAGTACGACGAGGCCGACTTCGTCGTGCGGACGATCCAGAGGCTCAAGCGCCAGGGCCACGCGCTCAGCGAGATGGCGATCATCTACCGCACCAACGTGCAGTCGCGCGTGTTCGAGCAGACATTCGTCCGCGCCGGCATTCCCTACCGAC
>LJCR01000208.1 GCA_001399705.1 Kouleothrix aurantiaca | reverse complement strand
CGCCAATATCGGAAGCGCCATCGGGATGGCGAACTTGGTCAGCTTCGCGCAGCGCGTAGCGCAGGCTGGTCCGGCGGCCGGGCGGCAAGCTGTCGAAAATCGCAGCGAGCGCGTTCGCAAAGGCGCTGTCGCTGGCGGCGTGTTCGATATATGCGTCGATGATGCGCTGCTCGTCGCGATTGAGCACCTGAAGCTGGTCGGCCAGCGAGTCGGCCAGCGCGGTATCGAGCGCTTCGTCCCAGGGCATGCCGACGAGCACGCCTGCAAAGAGGTTGGTATACACAGCGACCATCTGCGCGGTGCCAAGCTGCCGGAACACGCGAATCGCACGAAAAACATCCCAAAATGAGCGCAGCGCCTGGCGGGCATCGTCGCTGCTTGGCATGATACGGTACTGCTGCGCGCCATTGTCCCCAACCGTTTCGACCGCCATTATATCGCCCAAGTGGTAGCTGGTCGGCTCACCTGTCACTTGAATCTGGGCGAAACCGTTGTCATTCAGTCGGCGCAGCGCGCGCATTGCCGCAACACCCTGCTCGGCACTTGCATACTGCGGCGGGGGTGGCAGCACGTCGATGAAATCAAAGCGCCGCTTCAATGCTTCGCTCATCTGGTTGAGGAAGTGCCGATCAAAGGAATTAAGCGTGCCAATAATGCGGAAATCGGATGGCACTGGCACATCGCGCAGCTCGCCGCTGGCGGTTGGCACGGCCAGGCGGGCGCTATCCCCGCCGCTCAGGGTGGTCAGCAAGCTGCCGAACGCCGCGTCGATCGGCGCGCGCGTGAACTCATCGATCACAAGCCACGCGCCGCGAAAGCGCCGCTGATCGTCGTGCCAGTAGTCGCTGCGATTTTTTGCGGCTAGTTGGGTAGGCAAGCGCCGCCCGCGGTCGCTGCCTTCGTAGTGCTGAAGCACGGCCCGCGTCAGCGCGCCATGCTGAATGGCATATCCTAACCCCTTGTCGCTGTCGAGCGTTGGGCCAATGCCACCAACAATATCGCGCACGCCCCAGTCTTCGGTGGCCGTTACCACAATTGCCGCGTATCCGTGGCGCTGCTCGGTGCGCTCTTCCACTGGCGGCTGATCAGGGTTCGTCGTAATGCGCCGGAAGGTTTGCGGTTCTTCGCGCCAGAGCAGCTCGGGCAGGCGTTTGGCAAGCTCGGTTTTGCCGGTTCCGGGCGGCCCGCTCAGCACAATATGCCGGCCCGCCATGAGCGAGCGGTAGATCCGGCGAACAATTCGCTCATCGAATAGCAGGTCGGCGCTGAGCTCGCGCAGCCGCTCGGCAAAGTTCTGCGCGACTGGCAGCGGGCCATCGGCTCGGTCGAGGTCGGTTGGGAGCGTGCCATCTACTGCGGCCTGCGCGGTTGCCAGAAAATCGTTGTACGTCTGCGTAGCCGGGTCGTCGCCAGCAAGCGGAACGAGCGCGTTTTCTGCGGGCTGCCATGTATCGCTAGCGCCGTCCACCTTAATCAGACCAGCTTCGCGATACCATTCCAGCAGCAATTGACTGTCAGCGCCCAAGTCTGGGGCAAATTCGTTCAGTGGCTGAGGCTGGCTCGCAGCGCGTAAACGTGGAAGAATTTTCAGTATCGGTAGCATATAGCGGTCGGTGCTTCCCGGTATCGGCAGCAGCACTGCAAGCGCCATAATACGCAGCAGCGCGACTGCATCGCCGCCAGCATACTGTCGCAGTTGATACGCACCAGACTGAATGTTAGTGAGCAAGCGCAGCTCGCGCAGCCGATCGACTAGCGCATCTTGATCTACAACATCGCCAAGACCCCTTCCGAAAGCCTGCGCGCGCGCTAACAGATCCGCAGCAGTATATGCGCGCGTTTCCAGACCCTGCACAAAATCACGGTAAGCGCTCAGCGAGGGCCATTCAATAGGCGTCTCAGCAGTGCCTGCCGCTGACATATCAATATCATTAATCTGGAGGAGCGCCAAAATTTTTCTATAGTCAGCGGCGCCAAGCGGCATCATTGTATGCGGGTTTCTGAGTCGGTTATACAGGTTGGTATATTCAGGCTGCCTCAGCTCTGCCAACAGCGATACTGGTTCAACTGGCAGATCAGACCAGGCAACATTAATACGTTGAGCTTACTGACCACCGAAAATGGTTGCGCCATTTTCCGACCCAACGCGGATGTCGTAGTACGGGCGAGTGACAACACCGGCACTGGCGATGAATGCGCCGCGCAGGTAAACAATCACACGATCACCGATTTTTATCCGCTTGAAGCGCTGAACGCTCTGATTATTTGAGTCCATAGGCCAATCGATACCAACGACGCCTATGCGTCGCGCTTCTTCCCACAGCTCGCGCGGGAAGTGAATGCGCCAGAAAGCTGTATCATCGCTTGCATGCATCTTGGGCACAAACTGATCTTTTCCTTCGTCAATAACCCGTGTAGGTTTATCTATGCCCCTTATCGAAAAGGCAGGCGCAATATTGTCTTGCCGTTCGGAGTTAGCCTGAACCATCTGCCCGACGAATCGCTTCGTAACTTCCTGTAGAAGCTCGTAGTCTGTGTCGGTATTAACAACGAATCGGTAGCCTGGAACGCCCTGGCGTAAACGCTTTGACAATGAGTGCTGGCTGCTCAATCCATTCTGCAGAAGATTAAGAAGTTCTTGTTCAAGCCGCGGCAGCCACACATACAGACCTTCAACTTGATTGAACCGACCCCGTTGAATACGTTGGTTGTAGGCAAACACACTAAAGCGCTGATTTTCCAGCCCGTGAAACAGTATATGTTTACCGAAAGTCTGCTCAAGCCATTTTGGATAGTCGATAGCTAGGCGTCGCACAAGCGGGTGTGATGTTTGAATACTAGCTTGCCAGTTCGCTAGTGAATCAGCTTCTATCTCTATGTGTCCAGGCACATCATCATCGGCTTGATGATCGCTGATTAAGCTTGCTAGACGCGTATTTTCCTCAGCCGTCAGCCTGAAATTCGTACCCTGCGCATTCTTGAGAATAGCCATTGCTGCAAGCTTCGAGTCGTTAGCGATATCAGAGCGAAACAGTCGCTCGGAAAGCACCTGATCGATGCGGAGCATGACGCGCGGCTCAGTGCCAGAAAACCGCGTTGCGTCACGATAAAACGGTTGCTCGCGCTCGTTGGGCGGCAGGTTTGCAACCTCGGTCAGGGCATGTGCAACCGCCACAATACCCGCGTTTGCGCCCGCTTCCCATAAGTAGACAATGTCGCCAATATGGATGTCGCCGGCATTCTGACGCACCACCCAGTCAATCTCATCGAGTTCGTTCAGCGCGCCCGGGAGGTTGTAATAGTCGGGGTTCGACTGGAAGATCCAGGCCAAGCGCTCAGCATAGTAGTGCACAGTCCAGATGAACGACTGCGTGTCGATCATATCGCGCGCGCCAAGCGAGGCCAGGCTGCTTAGGAGCTGGCGCGCCGCAGCCAGAAAGCGCATATATGTGGCCGCATCGGGTCGAACCGGCCATGCCTGATCGAGGCCAGTGTGTTTGAGAAAGAAACCGAACTGGGCAGGCTTGATAAAAATATATGCGTCGGGATCGTGCAGCATCAAAAAATACGTCGCGCCTGGCCAGACACCCGGTTTTTTCTCGGTGGCAAGAACGTCGACCCACGCATCAAAGCGCTGCGCAAATGGCCCTTCGCCGTACAGCAGGTCGTAGAGCCGTCCCGTCATTAGCTGCGCGGGAGCGTTGAGCAGCAAGCGCATATCCCACTGATTCAGGAGATTGTTCGACTGGCGGGTAGTGGGAGATACGCGAAACGAGCCGCCGCACGATTTTATAATTGCGGCTTTTGCCTGTTCGTACTCGCCGCGCTCGATATAGCCGCCAAGAATCTCTTTGCCAATCAGCTCGCGCATACGCTCGGCAGCCATGAGCTTGTAGGCGCGTTCGGCGTCGATGTAGTTTTGATCGGTGAATGATGAGGGAAAACGGCGATGGAAGATCGCCATCAGGCGCTGCACCCCGGCCGGATCGAGCGCCAGTTCGCTATCGTGCGGCGTGTTTTCGATTACATGGCTCACTTCGTTCTCCTCTGAAGATGGCGCAGCGCCGTTCTCGTTGGCACCTTTGCTATCGCGGTGAGTGCCATCAGGCCATGTAATTTCGACATCGCCCTCCTCCCACACAAATCTATTGGCGCGAGGCGATGCTTCATTGTCAGCGGCAGCATCCCACGGCGCGGTGTAGTCGAGTGCGGCCAGGCGTTCGCGCGCAATGGCGCGTTCCTGCTTGGTAAAGAGCGAGGCATATTCGGGTTTCAATACAAGCGCCTCAACGGTCAGGTCGAGGCGCTGATGTTCATTCAGGGTCGCCAAACCCGTGCTGGTGCCGGTCTGCTCAAGAAAGCGCCTGGCAGTTGCCACCCCTCCCCTGCCGCGCACCATCTGCAAAAATCGCCCTGGGCGATAGCCAAACGCCTTCGCCTCTTCGTAAATCCGCTCCATCTCCTGCTGGAAGTTGGTCGCCAAATCGCTCATCGTTGAACCTTTTCTCGTTCTCACTTCCTGGGTAGGCTGTGCCAAAGTCGCGATTATACACGCTTTCGCATTCGCGCGTGTTAGCACCTAACGCCACTTTGACGAGTATACGTCAAAGCGCTGTCCACAAATGTGCACGACTGCAAAGCTGTTTTGGAAAAAGGCGGCTACCTCGAAATTGGCTTCATAGGATAGAACGCTTAGCAGTGTGGAAGTGATTCACTCACTCTCGGAATACCCAAATGAACCACAGCCGCTAAACGCGCTTGTAGTCTCGAAAAATCATAAGTTCCCGTGCACATTTGTGGACGCCAGCGTGCCTATACTCAAACCAAGAAGCAATCGCGATGGCCAGAGCGAACAAGCGCACGGCATCGCACCAGCACTTTTCAGAAAGGGCAGAGCAATGAAGAAGTTCGGCAAGGGATGTCTGGTCATCGTCGGTATCGTCGTGGTTCTCGGCGTTGTTGGCGCGCTGCTGGGGCGCGGCGGGCAACCCTCGGGCGGAACTAGCGGCAGCGGCGCAGCGCCCACGGCTGCCGCAATTCAGGCAGAGGCGCAGCCCGCTGCGGCGAGCGCCACCGATGCGCCGGCGGCCGCAAGCGCCACCGAAGCTCCCAAAGCCTTTGGCGTCGGCGAAGACGTACAGGTCGACGAAGTGCGCTGGAAAATTCTGGAGGCCAGCGACCTTGGCAAGACGCTCAAGGCCAAGGATCAATTCACCAAGGACAAAAC
>LJCR01002079.1 GCA_001399705.1 Kouleothrix aurantiaca | reverse complement strand
ACCAGGTACTGGCGCTCTTCGTCCTTGAAGCTGGCGTAAATGCGCGGGATGCGCGGGTGCGAAAGCCGCTGGAGCAGCTGGGCTTCTTCCTCGAAGCGCTCGATCGCGTCCCGCTCCTCTTTCGGGTCGGTGAAGCGGTCGAGCATTTCTTTTACGGCATACACCGGGTCGCCATGCGGCTGACCATTGCGGTCGGCGGCGACGGCCTGGTACACCGCGCCCTGCCCGCCTTCCTTGATCACGTTCGTAATTTTGAACAACAACGGCCCGTCGTTGTTCAAAAGCACGTCGGACTGGCAGTGCATGCAGAATTTCGCGCGCGGCGGGTTGGGCTTATGGCAAATTGGGCAGAGGATTTGCTGCACCTCGGCCATGGGTTTCCTCGTGGGCGGCGGCATAACGCTCGCCATAGTCATTCTCCTGCGGTAGCGTAGCATATGGCTGCTGAATCGGCAAGCCGACCGGCACCGCTGTGTCGTTGCTAGAATGTACGCTGAAGCAAGGGCTGAAGTTGCATGATTATGCCCGCACGGCGGGCACCTCGTCGAGGCTGCGGAACACCTGCTGCCCCAGCGAGCGCGCCAGATCGACCATGCCGTCGGCGCCGGAGGATGGCCCGCCAATGCGCAGGCAGGCATCGCAGCGCGTGGCGATGGCGTGCGCAACCGGGTGGAAGATTTCGGTGAAGATCGCGTCGCCGTGGTGGCCGCCGGCGGTTTCGATCAGCGGCAGGGCGAACCACTCGCCAAGCACGGGGATGTGCCCGGCGCGAAAGAGCGCGAGTGCGGCCTGGTTCATGGCCGCGACATTGGCGGCGATCAGGGTCGGGTCGTCGATGGTGCCCGAGCGGTATGGCCCGGCAACCAGAATCATCAGCGGCGATTGGCTCATTGGTATGTTCCTTTCAGAATGAGTAAAACCGTAACCACGAAGACACGAAGACACGAAATAGCCAAGCGTGATGCATTTGAGCCACAGAGTGCACAGAGATCACTGAGTCGGGAACCAAAACTCGGTGTCCTCGGTGCGCGCTGTGGCCTGGTCGTTTTGTCGTGCCGCCAAGAAAAGAGTGTAGCAGCAGCGCAATCGGCAGCAAACCGCCGCAGGAATGATATTGCCCGCGCCCGCGCAGTTCTGCTACACTGGCGCTATGAGCCTGCGCACCCGCATCTACATCAGCGTGGCGATCGGCCTCGCCATCCTGCTCATTCGCCTCCTGCCGATTGCGCGCTTCGGCAACGACACCGCGTGGCCGCACTGCTATGCCC
>LJCR01002078.1 GCA_001399705.1 Kouleothrix aurantiaca | reverse complement strand
GCAGCTGCCCGGCACCAGCAACGACGCCGGCTTTCTGATGGCGAACCTGCGCAGCGGCGAGCTGCCGTCGGCCACGCGCGCAGTCGTGCTTTCCGACAGCAACTGCCAGCCCGATGCCGAGGGTATTTCGCACTGCCTGAACGATTTGCAGATCGGCAGTAGCGTGATCACCGTGCAGCATCACCACAACATGCAGGCGGTTCCGTGCCTTTCGCCCGGCGAAACCGTGCAGATCATAGCGCTGGCCGCCTACCAGGGCTAGCGCAGCCGTGGCACGCGACTTGGCATGTAGTTCCCAGTGCTTGATTTTTGAACAAAGGAACTGCACATGAAGCCTGGACTCCTGCGCACGGCGCTAAACATTGTGGCGCTGGCCGCCACCCTGTTTATGAACTGGCTGGCGATTGCTCTGCCCCTGAACGGCAAAGACACCGGCCAGCTCTCCGACCAGTACCCGATTCTGACGGTGCCGGCCGGCTACGCTTTTTCGATCTGGAGCCTGATCTACACCGGCCTGATCGGCTTTGCGGTGTATCAGGCGCTGCCCAGCCAGCGCGCGAACCCGCGCATCGGGCGAATCACGCCCTTGTTTCTGCTGAGCTGCCTGGCCAACATCGGCTGGATTCTTACCTGGCACTACGAGATCCTGAGCATCAATATCCTGTGTATGCTGGCGCTGCTTGGCGCGCTTATCGGCATCTACGCACGGCTGCGCGCCGGTGATGAGCGGCCCGGCACGGCCGAGCGCTGGCTGGTGTGGGTGCCGTTCAGCCTGTATATGGGCTGGATCACGGTTGCGACGATTGTGAACGTGACGGTGGTGCTGTACGCGGCTGGCTGGCAGGATACCGGCACGGTCGGCGCGGCGCTGGCGGCGCTGCTGTTCGTGGTGGCGGCGGTGATTGCGACGACGATTGCGCGGCGCTTCAGCGACCCAGCCTACGCGCTGGTGATTGTCTGGGCGCTGGTGGCGGTGGCGATCAAGCATGCCGCCGTGCCGCTGGTGGCGAATACCGCCTGGGCGATGGCGGCGGTGATTGCGCTGGTGGTGGCCTACACGCTGATTGCGATGCTGCGCGGCGGCTTTGGCCGCGACGAGCGGGCGCGCGCGCTATAATACGGGCTGGGCCGGAGCAGCAGAAAGGCGCAGCCGTGATCCTTCCCAAACAGCGCGACCCGCGCTTCATTACCATCCGCCGCGGAGGGACGCTCACGGATGCGGATCATCGGCTGCTGGCGCTGTGGGCGGCTGCGTGCGCCGAGCACGTGC
>LJCR01002077.1 GCA_001399705.1 Kouleothrix aurantiaca | reverse complement strand
CGCTTGAGCAGCAGCTAGGCAACCGCTGGAGCATGGCCTACTCGCTCACCAACCTGGGTGCGTTCGCAGTGCTGATCGCGCTGGAGCAGCGCGGCGAGGCGGCCTGGAGCATGGACGATTTCGCGGGCCTGTGGTACCGCCGCCCGTTCCTGGCGGTGGCCATGGCGCTGTGCATGTTCTCGCTCGCGGGCGTGCCGCCGACGGCGGGCTTCTGGGGCAAGTTCTATGTGTTTGCGGCGGCGTGGGAGGCTGGCCTGCAGTGGCTGGCGATCGTCGGCGTCATTACCTCGGCGATTGCGGCCTTCTTCTACCTGCGGATCATCGTGCAGATGTTTATGCGCGACCCGGTGCGCGAAGTGACGCCTGCGCTGGAGCGCACCGTGGCGATTGGCGTGGGCCTGGCCGCGCTGGGGGTGATCGTGTTCGGCATCATCCCGACGCCGGTAATCGACCTGGTGCAAAGCTCGGTGCTGGCGCTGGGGCGCTAAATCTCAGGGCAAAATGCTAAATGCTGAGTGTTGAGTTTCGGTTAACCCGCAACTCAACACTCAGCATTTAAAATTCAGAATTACTTGCTTCCCTTCGCGGTGTAGATCACCGTCCCCGTTCCGCCAAACTGCTTGGCGTCGAGCGCCCCCACCACCAGGCTGATATTGCCGTGATCGTAGGCCTTCAGGAACAGGTTGTTCTGCAGGCCCGGCATGTTGCGCACCTCGGTCCAGCCGTTGGCGCTGCTGATCTGCTGGGTGTAGAAATCGGCAACTTCCTGCAGCGATGCCGTCGACTCGTAGACCTTCTGCTCGATCGTTTCCTGCTTGATCTGGTTCTGGGTCAGGGTGGTGGGCACCTGCGCCTGCCAGCCCTCAATGATTTTGTTGATCTGCTCGTTATTTGATTTCTCGAATGCCTTCGCGCTGGGCGGTTCGGGAACTGTGACATCGCCCGAGCTACCGCCGCAGCCGGCCAGCACGAGTGCAAACAGCAGAAGAAACAGCGTGATCCGTCGCATTTTTGCCTTTCCTTTAGCGTAGGGATTTGTTCCGATAAACGGCGCTAGTGTACCATACAATCTGCGCATCAGCGTGCACTGGAAAGACGCAGGGCCGGCGGCAATTGTTGCCCCGGCCCTGCTGCATGAAATATAGCGAAGAGCAGATTAGTTGAGCCACAGAGCGCACAGAGGCCACTGAGTTTGGTTTTACTGCTCGGTGATCTCGGTGTTCTCTGTGGCTCAACCGTTTGGCCCTCGGCGATAGTTCGTAGCTTGTAG
>LJCR01002075.1 GCA_001399705.1 Kouleothrix aurantiaca | reverse complement strand
GCATCAAGTAAAAAGTTAAGGAAGCTCTGTGGCATCATGGTGCTGTAAGACAACCAGAAGATACAGGAGCTTCCCATGAGTACGATACCACAGGTTTCTCAAGCCATGCACGACCTTTTGCTCACCGCTGCAGAAGCGGCCGACGACAAACTGCACTTTACCAAGCGGCCCGATCGCGCCAAGTTCACCGCCAGCACCCTGACCCAAACGCTGGTCCTGGGCTTTTTGGCCCATCCTGATGCGCGTATCGAACAACTCACCCACACTGCCGCTCGCCTTGGCGTCGATGTTTCACCACAAGCGATTGACCAGCGCTTCTCCTTCGACACGGCTGCCCTCTTGCGCGAAGTGCTTGCCAGCAGTATGCACGATCTCATCGCTGCTGAACACGTGGCCATTCCCATTCTGCAGCGCTTTCAGGGCGTGCGTGTCCACGACAGTACCACCATCACGCTGCCCGACAGCTTGGCTGAGCACTGGCGCGGCTGTGGCGGAAGCGACCCCGAGCAGACTGCCGCCGCGCTCAAGTGTGGCGTACAGTTCGATCTGCTGACGGGCGCGTTGTGCGGCCTCGACCTGGCCGATGGACGCGCCTCCGACAAACGCCTGGCTGTCCAGCATCAGGCCCTGCCCAAGGGCAGTTTGCGCCTGGCCGACCTGGGCTTTTATGACCTGCGGGTGCTGGCTGAACTCACGGCGCACGAGGTCTTCTGGCTCTCGCGCCTGGAGCCGACCGCACTGCTGCGAGACGAGCAGGGGCAGAGTGCATCGCTGCTGGCATTTGTGCACGCGCTGGGTGCGTGCGCGCAGTGGGAAGGGCCGGTGTGGGTCGGCAAGGACCAGCGCGTGAAGGCGCGCTTGCTGCTTGTGCGGGTGCCGCAGGAAGTGGCCGATCAGCGGCGACGGCGGCTGCGGGCGACCGCGCGCCGAAAGGGACGCCAGCCGAGCGCGGCAGCGCTGGCGCTGGCAGAGTGGACCGCGCTGATAACGAACATTCCAGCGGAGAAGCTGACGCTGGAAGAAGCACTGGTGCTGAGCACGGTGCGCTGGCAGATTGAGCTGCTGTTCAAGCTGTGGAAGTCGCACGGACAGGTGGATTGCTGGCGAACGGGCAAGGCGGAACGGGTGTTGTGTGAAGTGTATGCGAAGTTGCTGGCGATGGTGGTGCAGCATTGGGCGTTGATCCTGGGCTGCTGGCAGTACCCGGAGCGCAGTCTGGTCAAGGCGGCGCAGGTGGTGCGCGAGCACGCGGCGGACTTGGCGAGCGCACG
>LJCR01002076.1 GCA_001399705.1 Kouleothrix aurantiaca | reverse complement strand
CGGCGGTTGCGGCGCGTCACCCGCGAGCCGCGCCAGTTGGGGTTCAGCGGGTCGGCGTCGGCGGCGCGGCCACCAGCGCCAGCACGATCGGTCGGCTCGGTATCTCCGCGATGTGGCGTGCGAGTCGTTCGCGTTTCATAGGGATCGCGATCTTCCCGTGCCATCGGCCACTCCTTTCACCTGGAAGCTCTGCGTCGCGTGCATGATAGCACAAGTTTGCCAGCGCACGCGCGCGTTTTTATGCTGCAACGCCAAACATTTCACGCCAGTAGGCCAGCAGCTCGTCGACAATCTGCGGCATGCCAATCTGCGGCGCCCAGCCGGTGTCGGCGCGCAGGCGCGAATTATCGCCCTGCAGAATTGGCTCGTCGGATGGGCGCAGCCGCGCCGGGTCGACGTGCACGTCTACCGGCACACGCCCGCGCGCGCGCACCAGCTCGACAATATCGCCGATGCGCGTGGCCGCGCCCGAGCACAGGTTGTACACCGTGCCGGGCGTGCCGCGATCGAGCAGCAGCCACAGCGCACGGGCCACATCCGTCACATGCGTGAAGTCGCGGCGCGGCTCGAGGTTGCCCACGCGCAGCACCGGCGGCTGGCGCTCGGCTTCGATCAGCGCCATCTGCTGGCAGAACGTCTGGATCGAACAGCGATCGCCCTGGCGCGGGCCAACATGGTTGAACGAGCGTGTCACAATCACGTGCAGGCCATAGCTGTCGTGATATTGCAGGCCCAGCAGCTCCTGCGCGACTTTGCTCACGCCATACGGCGAGGCTGGCCGCAGGCCGCGCGTTTCGGGGATCGGCACCTCGTCGGCGCGCACCCAGCCATACTCGGCGCTTGAACCGGCAATATGCACGCGCGCCTGCGGCGCATGGCTGCGCACCGCCTCCAGCACATTGATCGTGCCCTCGCCGTTCGTGCGCATGGTGGTGATTGGCGCGTCCCACGAGGCCGACGGGTAGCTTTGCGCCGCCAGGTGGTAGACGCGGTCGGGCGCGGCCGCGCGCACCGCCGCCGCCACCGCGTCCACTTCCGCGTCGCTCAGCTCGGGGTAGATCGGCAGCGACAAGACTTCGTTCGCCAGCCGCTCGGTGACGGGCAGGCTGCCCGGCGCGGCTAGACCCTGGTAGATCGGCTGGAGATGCGCGGGCAGCGGGTAGTGCACCATCGCGCCGACGCCGCGCGCGTGCAAGCCGGCCTGGAGCTTGTCGCGCTCGGGGGTGCTGACGACATACAGGTGAAAGACGTGCGCCACCGCGTCGGCGGGG
>LJCR01002074.1 GCA_001399705.1 Kouleothrix aurantiaca | reverse complement strand
CGGAAATACTGTGAATAAAAGCACGAGTGTGGCGCTCCGTGGCTCAGGCAGAAACAGATATAAAATCAAGAAAAATATTGACAGTCTATGGCCCATATGGTACAATTTTAGAACAAATTTTCTATAGCGTGAGATGTAGTGCGTGTCCGCTGGATGATATTGAGTTTGTTTCTTTTGGTCGGGTGTGGGCAGCCACTCCAGATCAAGCAGCCTTCGGCGCAGGCAGCAACTGTTCCCGCGCCGCGGGCGACAGATAGCATAGCAGGCACTGCGACGAGCGTGACACCTTTGGCTTCCGGCGAGTTGCCAACAGCGGCCCCAACAGGCACGCAAGCCGCGGAACCATCGCCAACGTCTGTGACTTTAGCACCGACCACGCCGTCAGTAATCGTTGTGCCACGCACTACGGTGCCACTCGATAATTTGCAGCGCTGGCGGGCGCAAGAAGTAAACCGCGAGGTTTTCGCCGAACCGCGCACATACAGAGCAAATCAGCCGGTTCCACTTTTCTGGTTCGATCCGGCCAACGAGCAGATTGTGGAGATAGGCACAATTATCGGGGCATTTCCGGCCCAGGCACAATTTACATTGCGGGGCACAAACCAACCCGCGCTTGAAGTGCCTTACCGAATTAATAATGATTTTGGGCTAACGTCAATCTCAGAGGCATTACGCGCTCGGATGCGGGCGGCAAATTCGGGCGAGGCGGTTGAAACATACGTTATTGTATCTGAGGCGGTAACTATCCAACAATAAATGTTCAGCAGGAGTTGCTGATTTGTATAACGACGATTTTGCTCGACAACCTGTGTTTCATCAAACCGTAGCTCAACGGACGAATGAATCTCTATGATCATCGTCTGCGGGGCTCTTTCTCTTTAAAAGGCTTTATGAATACTCAATTTCAACTACCATACAATGTATCATCTGTGCATTGCGCCTGTTTTTCATCGCGCATCACTGCAGGGAGGCATGAATGAGCAGCCGGTACCTTGATATGATGCGTAGCCAACGCCGGCGAGGAAGTGGGTTTCAATTCACTTCAAAATCCTTGCTTGCCATCCTCGCAATTATTGCGATGGTCGGCTCGGCTGTGTACTGGTGGGGCGTGCAATCCACGCTTATTCCAAATAATAAAATTGTGGCGATTGCATTTACCGCAATTCTGGTGCTGGCGCCACCAAGCCTGGTCAGCTTTCTAATCCCCTGGAGCCCCGGCGGCATGCTGCTGCAGAAAGTGAACGCCAAGACGTGGGGCTACGCGGTTGTGATC
>LJCR01002073.1 GCA_001399705.1 Kouleothrix aurantiaca | reverse complement strand
GAGTTCAACGGCGTCGACAAAACTGGCACCGTCGCGGTTGCCAGCACCGGCGGCTGGCAGACGTGGGCGACGCTGAGCCGCTCGGTCACGCTGAGCGCAGGCCAGCAGGTAATGCGCGTATATGTGCTCGGCGACGATTTCAACCTGAACTACCTGACGTTCACGACGGGCGCGGCGACGCCGACCAACACGCCGGTTGCGACGAACACACCCACCACACCGCCCGCGCCGACCAACACGCCAACCAGCGGGCCGACGGCGACGCCAAACCCGAACGGCAGCAATCTCGCGCTGAACAAGCCGATAAGCGCCTCGACAGCGAATTCGCTCTACCCGGCGACAAATGCGAACGACGGCAGCCTGACGACCTACTGGGAAGGCACCGCCCAGCCCAGCACGCTCACCGTCGATATCGGCGCGAATGCCAACATCACCTCGATTGTGCTGAAGCTGAACCCCGACCCGGCCTGGGCGACGCGCACGCAGACCATCCAGGTGCTCGGGCACAACCAGACCACCACGACCTTTAGCCAGCTTGTTGCGGCGACGACCTATACCTTCAACCCATCCACTGGCAACACCGTGACGATCAACGTGGCGGCGACGGCCAGCGCGGTGCGCTTGAATATCAGCAGCAACTCGGGCGCGCCAGCCGGCCAGGTGGCCGAGTTCCAGGTGATCGGCACCATGGCGCCGAACCCCGACCTGGTGGTGACGGGCGTTTCGTGGACGCCGAGCGCGCCGACGGAGACTTCGGCAATTACGCTGCAGGCCACCGTGCAGAACGCGGGCGACGCCGCATCCGGCGCGACGACGGTGAACTTCAGCGTGGGCGGCACGGCTGCCGGCAGCGCAAACGTCGGCGCGCTGGCGGCGGGCGCGTCGCAGACCGTCTCGCTGGCGATTGGCACGCGCGGGCAGGGCAGCTACACCGTGGCCGCGACCGTCGACCCCGGCAACGTGGTGATCGAGAAGAACGACGCCAACAACAGCTTCACCTCGTCCACGCAAATGAGCGTCGCGCAGGCACCCGGCCCCGACTTGCAGGTGCTGAGCGTGACGACCAACCCGCCGAATCCGCTGGCCGGCAATGCAGTTTCCTTTGTCGTCGCCGTAAACAACCGCGGCACCACCAGCGTGGCCGCCGGCACCACCACGCGCGTGGTCATCGGATCGACCACGATCAACAACGCCAGCACGCCAGCGATTGCGACGGGCGCACCCGTGAATGTCACGGTGGGAACGTGGACGGCGGTGAACGGCCCCAACCCGGC
>LJCR01002072.1 GCA_001399705.1 Kouleothrix aurantiaca | reverse complement strand
GCAGTTTGTTGCCGCGCCCTTCTGTATACCTAATTGTTGCCTAGCCCAGCAAATCCTCGAAGAACACATTTGCCGCCGTGGCTGTCAGAAAAAACAGCGTCAGGCTGGCGATGCTGATCAGCAGCCACACAAGCCGCTCGGCGCGCGAGATCGCAAGCCTTGCGTTGGTGGCGGCAAACGCCATTCCCGCTGCCGCCGGCAGCGCCAGAAACGCCATCGCCAGCGCGCTCCAGCCGCCCGCCTGCGACCCCAGGCCACCCCCAATAGTATCGGCGCCTGCGTCGGCGCGCGGCCCGTCGGCGCTGGCCGCCACCGACACGCCGATACGATGCGTTTGCAGGGGAATAACCACATTTGCGAGGTAGAAGGCGGTGATCGCAATCACCAGCACGCTCATGGCGAGCAACGGAAGACGCGAGTTGAATGCAGTGCTCATATCGACCTCCTGTGCAGAAACGCTCACATGCATTATACCGCCCAGGTTCGCCAACAGACCTAACAATTTGCTTATGTCTACGGCAGGAGTCACGAGTCAGGAGTCAGGAATCAGCATAGTACTCTGGCAAGAAAGTTCGTGTATACAACGGGCAAGCTTCCAGCAAGCTACTCTGGCTACCAGATTGCAGGAAAACTGGCTTGAGCTTCCTGGAAGCTGAGTACAGGGAAATTTAATTTTCCAGAGTACTGGTGGCTCTCCGCATACATCAGCAGCGCGCTACACCGCGCTGGCGGCCGGGCGCACCGAACGCTCAACACGCTCGCTCAGCAGCACGGTCGGGAATGTGCCGGCGCGTGGGGCGTCTTCGGCGCTGCCGCTGCGGTACTGCACCTGCACGGCCCACACCAGGCGCGTGCGCACGCCATCGCGATCGACCAGCGCGCCCTGCTGCACGGCTGTCACGATCGACCCCACGTCCCAGCCGATGTCCTGCAGATAAGCCAGCAGCGCGAGCATACGCGTCTTGGCGCGCTGCAGCGCGACACCCTCCAGGGCATAGTGGTAGCGCACACCGCCAACCTCGCCGCGCGAGTAATCGTCGGCCTGCAAGGTCAGCGGGCCGCGATAGACCTGGTGCGTCATGGTTTCGCCGCCCTGCACCGGCACCCATGCGGCGCTCAGGATGCCCTCGGCGCTGTCGGGCCAGCGCGCGCCCGATGCGTCTGGGCGATCCAGCGTCACTACAGCATCGAGCTGGATCGAAAAAGCAATCTGCTCCACTCTCGCTCCTTTCGCGGCCCGAGGCAGCGTTGCCTCCGGGGCACGCTCAGATAATG
>LJCR01002071.1 GCA_001399705.1 Kouleothrix aurantiaca | reverse complement strand
TTGCATACGTTTGAAAGTAAGGGCGAAGCTTGTCTTCACCTTGCAGCACTCGTCACTCGCCCGTGGTCGGTTGTCATTCGTCGGTCATCGGTTGAAGCCGGGACGTATCGCATACATTCACGCAGGAGCAACGGTTGAGCAGGAAACGCGCACGATGGCCCGCCCTCTGGCTGTTCCTGCTCGCGCTGCTGACCGCCTGCGGCGCGCAACCGCCCGCCGGCCCACTCCCCGCGCCCACGGCTGCAAAGAATCAATTGCTTGTTAGCGGTCGCGCCTTTGAAGTGCGCGGCCTGAACTACATTCACCCCAGCTCTGCGCGCCTGCCCGACTGCGCGGCCCTGCAGTTCGGTGCCGACGCCAGCTGCCCCTGGGACCAGGCGCCGATCAGCGCCGACCTCGACCGCCTGCGCGCGCAGGGCATCAACACCGTGCGCATTTTCCTCAACTACTATGTGTTTGGCGGCGCGCGCGCGGCCGACCCGAACTACTCGATGGACGCGGCGCTCGCCCACCTCGACACCTTTCTGGCCGAGGCCACCAGGCGCGACATCTATGTGCTGCCGGTGCTGCTGGCGAAATACCCGCAGGATCGTTTTCGGGCGGAAGATGTGGCGGGCGCGATAGAGCTGCATGTTCGCCCAGTTGTGCAGCATCTGGCTGGCAAGCCCGGCCTGCTTGGCTGGGATCTGTTCAATGAAATTGACCTGGGCGGTCCGGTCGACCAGCGCTGCTGGGATTGGGACAACGCCGACTTCCCGCTCTGCTTCCCGCTGGCGAACGAGCGGCTGCACTTCATCAAGGCCATTCACGACGAGGTGAAACGTCTCGACCCTGCGCACCTCACGACGGTGAGCCTGGGCTTTGGCAAGAACTACTTCCGCCCCGAAAAGGCCGACCTGCGCCTGGCCGATGTAGTTGATTTCTTCTCGTTCCACTACTACGACAACGACCCCTACGACAGCGGGCGCTATGCCGCGCACTGGTACTATGGCAAAGGCTTCCCGGCCGACTTGCAGCGCGCCATTGACGAGCTGCACGCCTTGCAGCTCGGCAAGCCAATCGTCGTCAGCGAGCTTGGCTTCCCCACCGGCGACGGCGCGACGCGGGACACCGCCGCGCTCGCCCGCGACCTGCGCGCCGGTCTGCAAGTCGTGCGCGACACCAGCGCGAATGGCGTGATTCTCTGGCCCTTCCAGACCGACTACGCTACGCTGCCCGGCGACCTGTTCACGCGCTGAAAAATTTGGTTGATCTCGCAAAGTATGTGGATTATAC
>LJCR01002070.1 GCA_001399705.1 Kouleothrix aurantiaca | reverse complement strand
AATCGCAATTCCTGCCGCCCCTGCCCACAGCAAGGCCACCCGCCGCCGCAGCACGAAATACAGCCCGAGCGCTGCGGGAAACACCTTGATCAGGCAGCTCAATGCCAGCAGCAGGCCGGAAAGATAGGCGCGGCGCTTCGCCAGCAGGAAACTCCCCAGCATCACCAGCGCCATCAGGATGCTCACCTGGCCGAGCTGTAAGCTCAGGCGTGTTGGCGGCGCAACCGCCACCAGCAGCGCCAGCACGCCCCAGTAGCGCCGCGCCAGCACAGAATGGCTTGCGCGAATGCATACCACGATTAGGCCGGCCAGCAGCAGCACGTTCAGGCCAAACCAGATAATTTGGCCTGCGCGCAGCGACACGGCGCCCAATGGGAGCATCAGATAGGCGAAGAGCGGCGGGTAGATATACATATTCGGCTGCTGGCGGCCGTGGATCAAAGCGTATGGGTCGCCGTACTGCGCCACCGACCATGCGCCGCGCCAGTAGGTTTGAAAATCGTCGGGTTCGGGCGCGAGCGTGAAGCCAACCAGCACGACCCAGAGCAGCGCCAGCGCCAGGCACACGCTATTCAGCAGGCGTGCGCGCCGTTCCCGCGCCACCGAGGATAGCAGCGCGGGCGTATCTTTCGCAAGAATGCTTTTCGGAAGATTTGCCATGGGGCTTGCCAGCGCAGAATCAGCGAACTTCAGCTACCTGTGTTTGTGCAGGTGGTATCACCAGCGCTGGATCGTGGCGCGTCCCGCCAGCGATCATCCACGCAGCCAGCAGGTGCCCGCACAAAATCCAGGGCAAGAACACCAGCGACGTGCCATTCGCAAGGTCAAGCTGCATTGGCCCTTGCAGCACACCTGCCAGCGCCAGCCCCGCCAGCGTCCAGTTATTCGGGCGCGGACGCAGCGCTGGCATGAGCGCAACCATGCCGTAAAAGCTGGTTTGCGGGAAGACGCCCGCCGCCAGCCACCACTGCCAGCCACCGCGCCGGCTGCGGTACCAGAGCCATGCGGCCAGCGCAAACAGCACCACGCTTGGCCCCTGCCACGCGCCCATCTGCAAAATGCGCGCCCGATACGCCGTGAGCGAGGCCAGCCAATCGCTCCAGATGCCAGGATTTATGATAGTTGGCGGCAGCGCCAGCAGCAGCGTGCCCAGGGCAATGCCGCCCCACAGCCGCGCACGCTGCGGCGAGTTCCGGTCGGCCCACAGAATCCACAGCACCGGCACAATTGCCGCCTGCGGCTTGGTAAGCGCCGAGGCCAGCGCCAGCAGCACGCC
>LJCR01000207.1 GCA_001399705.1 Kouleothrix aurantiaca | reverse complement strand
GTGTTGCGCATGGCCTGAATTTGGCGGCGAGCTTATCGCTTGCTTTATAGGCTTGGCGAAGAAGCGCGACATCGACCGCATACTGACGGCGGAAGATCAGATGCTGGCAAGCGACTGTTTCGATCAGCGAGCGTAAGGCCATGCCCAAAAAGCGCGCCTGCTCCGCATCTGATTGCCCGGTTGAACCTTCAGCTATATTCAGTGCAACCGATGTAGCTGCCCGCCGAAGTTGTGCGGCGAGATTAAATTCTTCGCGTTTTGGGAGTTGCTCGCTTATAGCATAGCAAAGATCAACATAATCGATCGAAAGCTCCCAAATTTCCAGCCGTTCGAACTTGTGCATCGGCTTCTCAGGCGAGATAGGTCGTCGGTGGTCAGTGGTCGGTCGTCTCAGCCGGTACGTTCTCGAGCGCCACGGCGCGAATCAGCTCGACGAACTCGGGGTCGGCGTTGGGCATGCGGATGCGCTTGAGCACCATGCCAAGTTCCTGCGCCTTGGCCTGCGCCTCGGTGTCGATGTCCCACAGCACCTCAAGATGCTCGGCCACAAAGCCAAACGGCACGCTCAGCACGTAGCGCACGCCTTCGTCGTAGAGCTCCTGCAGGTAGTCCACAATATCCGGGCCGAGCCAGGGCTCGGGCGTGGGCGCGGCGCTCTGGAAGCAGAAGCGGTGGTCGGGCAGGCCAAGCAGGGTGGCGATGGCGGCCGCGCTTTCGCGCAACTGGTCGACATACGGGTCGCCCTGGGCAATGATTTTTTCGGGCAGGCTGTGCGCGCTAAACAGCACCGTGACCTTGCCCTGCGCCTCGGGCGGGAACTCCGCCAGCGCGGTGCGAATGCGGTCGGCGATCAGCGCGCGGAACAGCGGGTGGTCGTGCCAGTGCTCGACGAAGTGGAAGCGGAACGGCTCGGGAAGCTGCGCGAGCGCCTTCTCGGTGTAGGTGCGGTAGCCCTCAAGGCTGTAGCGCGAGTAGTGCGGGGCCAACACCACGCCGACCACGTCGCGCAGGCCGTCGGCGGCGATTTGCGGCACGACCTCGGCGATATAGGGGTGCCAGTGCTTCATGGCGGGGTAGACCTTGTACTGGCCGGGGAACTCGGCATCGAGCCGCGCGCGCAGGTCGTCGGCCACGCCCTTGGTCAGCTCGTACAAGGGTGTCTGCCCGCCGACCTTCTGGTAGCGGAAGATCAGGTCGTCGAGCTGCTCGGGCGAGGGCTTGCGCCCGCCGCGAATGTGCGTGTAGTACGGCTCGACATCCTCAAGCGTCTCAGGCGTGCCGTAGGCCATCACCATAATGCCGGTGGGGCGAGATTCTTGTGTCATGTTTTTGTCCCGTCAGTTGCAGGTTTCAGGTTTACAGGTTGCGAGACCCGCTAACGTGCCAACCTGCGACCTGCTAACTCGTCGATGAGTACTCGTGCACGAGGTTGGCCAGCCGCGCAACGTTTTCGACCGGCGTTTCGGTGAGAATGCCGTGCCCCAGGTTGAAGATGTGGCCGGGGCGACCAGCGGCGCGATCCAGCACATCGGCGGCGCGGCGCTCGATCAGCTCCCACGGCGCAAAGAGCGTGTGTGGGTCGAGGTTGCCCTGCACCGCGAAGCCCGGCCCAAGCTGCGCCCAGGCGTCATCCAGCGTGCTGCGCCAGTCGACCCCAATCACATCCGCGCCGCTTTGGCGCAGCAGGCCATACATGCCACCCAGGCCCGTGCCGAAATAGATGATCGGCGGATTGGAGGCGCTGCCTTGTTCCCCTGCCGCGCTTTCGCGAATCGCGGCGATGACCTGCTGGACATAGGGCAGCACAAAGGCGGCGTAGTCGGCGGGGGCAAGCGCGCCAGCCCAGCTGTCGAAGAGCTGGATGGCGTCGGCGCCGGCCTCGATCTGCGCAATCGCGTAGTCGCTGATCAGGCGCGCGCGCTTGCCCATGAGCGCGTGCCACGCCGCCGGCTCGCGGTACATCAGCTGCTTGGTGCGGCGATACTCCCGCGAGCCGCCGCCCTCGATCGCGTAGCTGGCAAGCGTGAATGGCGCGCCACTAAAGCCAATCAGCGGCATGCGCTCGCCCAGTTGGCGCTTCACCAGCCGCACTGCGTCGAGCGTGTAGGCCACGGTTTCGCGCGGGTCGGGCTGGGCGAGCGCGGCAATGTCGGCCATGCTCGCGATCGGGTTGTGGATGACCGGCCCCTCGCCCTGCTCGTAGGTCAGGTGGAGGCCCATGCCCTCCAGCGGCGGCAGAATGTCGGCGTAGATAATCGCGGCGTCGATATCGAACGCCTGCACCGGCTGCATGGTGATCTCGGCCGCCAGCTCGGGCGTTTTCACCATGTCGAGAAAGCCGTGGCGCGCGCGAATGGCGCGGTACTCGGGCATGTAGCGGCCGGCCTGGCGCATGAACCACACGGGCGTGCGGTCGGTCGGCTCGCGGCGGCAGGCGCGGAGAAAGCGGGATGTGTGTAGCTCTGGCATATCTCTATCTATGTTGTTGGGGGCGAAGCATTCGCGTAGAATGCTTTGCCCTGCGAAGACCTTTCAACGCGAATGCTTCGCCCGTACTGCTATGAAAAGTGCGCATGCTCGGCCGGAAGGGCGAATGCTTCGCCCCTCCTTGGGCTCGCTCGCGATTATCCAAGCAGCGCCAGCGACTCGCGCAGCGGCCGGTGAATACCCGTGATGATCGGCGTATCGCGCAGGGTGTAGCGGCGCGCTTCGGTGTTGCGCAGCGCCGTCACCAGCTCGCTGAAGCGCGGCATGTCTTCCATCTCGTAGGCCACCACAAACTCTTGGTCGTCGAGGCCAGTGGAGTAGAGCAGCACCTGGCGAATGTCGGCGTACTCGTGGCCGACGCGAATGTGCTCGTTCATCATGCCCTGGCGCGCTTCCTTGCTCATCAGATACCACTCGGTGGTCTTGCTGAACGGATACACGGTCAGGTAGGTCTGGCGGTCGTTCAGGTCGATCGCCTGCTCCTGCGTGGTTGGGCGCTTGGTGTAGTTCGAGGGGCGCGTGAAGCCATACAGATTGTGCTCAATCGTCAGGTAGGCGCCCAGCCCGCTTTGCAGCAGCCGCGCAGTCATCTCCTGCATGGCGAGCGGGTCGGTGCCGCGCCGCCACAAGAGCAGCTCGCAGCCAACTTTCAGGCCCAGCGTGCTGTAGGCCCAGGTGGCGATGTCGGGCGCGTACTCCTCGATCACGCTGGCCAGCGACTCGCGGCCGTCTTCGCGCGCGCCGTGCGGCAGCCGCCGCCACGCCGGGTCGGAGCGAAAGGCGGTGTACTGCACGAAATAGCGCTGGCCGGGGGTTTCGGAAGGATTGGACATAGGGGGTTCCTCGCTTCTCTTTGTGATATGAGTCGGCAGTTAGCAGTTGGCGGTATGCAGTCGGCAGTTAGCCCGCAATTTCGAAATTTCAAACCTGCGAACCTGCGCCTGAAACCTTCGAACTTTCAAACCTGCGAACGTTCAAACCTGCAACCTTCGAACTTTCAACCTGCAACATGGTCGTTATTTCGCGCAGCCAAGCTGAAACAGCTCGTGCACGGCGCTGACCAGCTCGCCGTCGCGGTGGTCCTTGAGCGTGGCGATTGGCTGGTGCAGCAGCTTGTTGACAATCGCGGCGCTCAGCGCGCCAATTGCGGCCTGCTCCTGCGCCGACAGGTTGGGCATGCGTGAAAGTGTACGCTGCAGCTCGGCGGTGCGGATGGCTTCGGCGCGCCCGCGCAGGGCGCGGATGGTTGGCACCACGCCCTGCTCGTTCCACCACTGCTGGAACTTCGCCACCTCGCCCGCCACAAGCTGCTCGGCGTGATTCACCTCGGCGGCGCGTGTGGCGCGGTTGGTGTCGCAGATCGCTTGCAGGCTATCGACATCCCACAGGCGCACGCCCGGCACTGCTGCCGCCAGCGGCTCGACATCGCGCGGCACGGCAAGGTCGAGCAGAATTAGCTCGCCTTCGCGGCCGGCCATTGCGCGCACCGCCATGTCGGCTGTGAGAACATAATTCGGCGCAGCCGTGCAGCTCAGCACCACATCGGCGTCGGCCAGCCCCTGCTCAATCTGCGCGAAGGGCAGCGTTGCCGCGCCATAGCTGGCGGTTAGCGCAGCTGCGCGCTCGGGCGAGCGGTTCGCCAGCGTGACGGTCGCGTGCTCGCCGCGCAAGTGCTTGAGCGCCAGCTCGGCCATGCGGCCCGCACCCAGCACCAGCACGCGCCGCCCGGCCAGTTCGCCCAGCCGCTCGCGCGCAATATCCAGCGCCACCGAAACCACCGACAGGTGCTGGCGGGCGATGCCGGTTTCGGTGCGCACCAGCTTGCCCACCGCCAGTGCGTGCTGCAGCAATCGGCTGATCATCTGCCCGGCCATGCCGGCCTGCTGTGCGGCGGCCAGCGCGCTTTTCAGCTGCGTCTGGATCTGCTCCTCGCCCAGCACCATCGAGTCGAGGCCGGCGGCCAGCCGAAACAGGTGCTGCGCGGCGGCCTCGCCCGTGAAAAGGTACAGGTGCGGCGTCAGCAGTTCGGCGGGAACGCTGTGGCGGCTTGCCAGAAAACCCACCAGCGTCGCCGGGCCATCCACATCGTCGGGCAGCAGGCCGCCAATTTCGACGCGATTGCAGGTCGAGATGATAAAGCCCTCGGCGGCATAGTCGCGCAGCCCGACCAGCGCAGATTGCAAATCCTCGGCGCTGAAGGCGAGCTGTTCGCGCATGGCCACCGGGCAGATGCGCTGGTGTGTTCCGATAATAACAAGTTGAGCCACAGCAATTTCCTATGTACTAGTGCGCGTGAATGCGCAGGGTTTAGGGGTTTGGGGGTTAGGGTTTGGGGATTGCGATGCGCAACGAAGCCCTTCACTGCCCTAAAACCTCACGTGGAATTGCACTACGTGTAGACCACAGAAACAAAGACGAATGTGAAATTGAATCGTTGCTACACAAGCAGAGTATGATCGATAGCTGTTAAAAAAGTATGTGAAATCTGTTCGTTTCTTCCAAATGTTTGAACATTGCGCTTATGCGCCCTGCTTCTCGAAACCCGCAATCACGCCCAGCAGAATTGCGTCCATAAAGCGATCGAGCCGCGCATGCAGCCCGGCCGCCTCGGCCAGGTCGGTGGGCTGGGCGATGCCCGGCACCGGCATGGCAAGCTGGGCAAACGCGCTGCGGAAGAACAAAAACGCCTCGACGGTGTCGTGCAGGCTCACGCCGGCCACGCGCGACTCGCCGCCGTAGCTTTCACCCACTGCGC
>LJCR01002068.1 GCA_001399705.1 Kouleothrix aurantiaca | reverse complement strand
GCCTCCTGCAAACTGTGCTTGCCCCGCCACCCTTTCGCCCCTTCGTCATTCGTCATTCGTCATTCGTCATCAAGGGATTGACAAAGCGCGTGGCTAGTTTTATAATAACACTTGAACAATTGCTCAATTGATATATTGTTCTTGAGCATGCGTCTCAATAGCGTCTTTTTTTGCACGTAACACCGGGCGGAGCCGCAGCGGCAATCGGCCCACAGTATCAGATAGGACGCGGCGATGAGCATACAAACCGTCACCCTGGCGCGGCCGCAGTTGCTGCCACAAAACGCCGACTGCGACTGCTGCGCTGGCCACCTGGCCGAGGCATTGCGCGCCCGTGCCGGCGTGGCCGATGTGCGCCTTGAAGGCGCGCAGGTCGTGGTGCAGGCCGACGTGGCCATTGCCTCGCCCGCCGATGTCGAGCAGCTTGCCCGCGCCGCCAGCCAGCAAATCGCCGCCCGCTACGACCACCCGGTCTTTGCCGTCGAGGGCATGGATTGCGCCGACTGCGCCAAGACGATCGAGCGCGCCATGGCGCGGCTCAGTGGCGTGCACTACGCGATTGTCAACTTCACCGCTGGCCGGCTGCGCCTGGAATACGACCGCGAGCAAACTTCGGTCGAAGCGATTGTCGGGCTGGCGCGCAGCCTGGGCTACGGCCTGCTGCCCCCGCAGTCGCCCGCCGCGCTTGGCACGCTGGTTTGCTCGGTCGACGGCATGTGCTGCGCGGTCGAGGCCGGCACCATCGAGCAGGCCTTGCGTGCAATGGCTGGCGTGCGCCAGGTTTCGGCCAACCCCGCGCTGGCGCGACTGTCCGTCGGCTACGACCCGCAGGCGCTTGGCGCGGCCCAGATCGTCGCGCAGGTCGAGCAGCTTGGCTTCCGGGTATTGGAAGAAGGCGCGCCGGTATCGGTGCACGACCACGAGCACAACCACGAAGCCGGCAGCTGGGCGGGCCGCACACGCGAATTCATACATGACCGCCCGAAAGATGCCCTTACCATCGCCTGTGGTGCCTTGCTGGCGCTGGCCTGGGCGGCCGAGCTGCTTGGCGCGCCAGCCGCGCTGCCAGTTGCGCTTTACATCCTCGCCACACTTGTCGGCGGCACGTTTGTTGCGCGCAATGGCTGGGCCACCCTGCGCGCCACCCGCACCCTCGACATCAATTTGCTCATGACTGTTGCCGCCGTCGGCGCGCTGATCATTGGCGAGTATGGCGAAGGCGCGACGGTTGTGTTTCTGTTTGCGCTTGGCAATGCGCTCGAAGGCTATACCATGGAT
>LJCR01002067.1 GCA_001399705.1 Kouleothrix aurantiaca | reverse complement strand
AATCCGAGCCGTGCTCGCGCCGCGCCCACTCGCCCAGCCAGCGCTCGTGCGCCGGGGCCAGGTCGGGCCCGCCGCGCACGTCCTCGCCAGTCGCCCGGCTGAACATGTCGAGCGCGTCGGCAAAGTGGACGGCAGGAATGTCGGGCGGCACGGCGGGCAATGCCAGCGGGCCGGCCTTGCTCCCCAGCGCGGCGAGCGCGCCGCCAGCCTGCTCGTGAATCGCGGCGATCATGCCTTCCAGCGCGCGATTCAGCACCGCCATCACGTCGAACTGGTCGCGAATAAAGCCCAGCTCGACGTCCAGCGACACAAACTCATTGGCGTGGCGCGGCGTGTCGTGCGGTTCGGCGCGAAAGGCCGGCCCAACCTCGAACACGCGCTCGAACACGCCGACCATGATCTGCTTGTAGAGCTGCGGGCTTTGCGAAAGGTAGGCCGGCTGGCCGAAGTAGTCGAGCCGGAACACATTCGCGCCACCTTCGGTTGCCGCGCCAACGATCTTGGGCGTTTGGATCTCGACGAAGTCGCGCGCGGTCAGCGCGGCGCGAAAGCCCGCCATCGAGGCCGCCGCAACGCGGAACAGCGCGCGCTGGCGCGGGTGGCGCAGCCCCACCGGCGCATGGTCGAGCAGGGTGGGCAGCTGGGCTTTGATCGTCGGGCGAAACAGGTCGAAGGGCGGCGGCTCGGCTGCGGCGGCCAGCACTTCAAGCGCGGGCTGGTGAATTTCAACGCCACCGGGCGCCTGCGGCTCGGCGACGACCGTGCCCTCGATCACCAGCACGGTTTCGGCGTGGAGGTCGGTCAGCTGCGCGATCACAGCCGCGTCTTCCACCACCACCTGCGCCAGGCCCTGCGCGTCGCGCAGAATGAGGAAGCTGAGGTTGCTGAGCTGCCGCACGCGGTGCAGCCAGCCGGCGATGCGCACACGTTCCCCGATGTGCGCGCCAATCTGAGTCGTCCAGACTCGTTCCACGGGACACCTCCGAACATAGTTTTGAGCGCTGAATGCTCAAAACGAAAAGACCTCCACTCGCCGCGCGGACGAGGGAGGCCCTGCTCGTGGTGCCACCGCACTTCGCCGCCGCCATCGGAGTGGCAGCGACCTTGAGGCCCGCTAACGGGGGCGATCCGGCAGGGCTTACTTGCGGCACAGCGGCGGCCTGGGCCGCGCCGTGCGAGCGTTTTTCCCCGCGCTCAGGAGAGTCTTCGCAGTGCCTCGGGGCCGCCTTCCCAGCATCGGCGGCTCTCTGTGCCCGAGAATCGGCTGCTACTCAGCTC
>LJCR01002069.1 GCA_001399705.1 Kouleothrix aurantiaca | reverse complement strand
GCTCGACGGCGAGTCGCTAACGTTCGACCAGGTGCTGGCGGTAGCCTACAGCCGGCCCGGCCACCCGCGCGTGGCGCTCACTCCCGCCGCCACAGCGAAAGTCGAGCGGGCGGCGGCGGCGGTGCAAACCCTGCTGGAGCGCAAAACCATCGCGTATGGCATCACCACCGGCTTTGGCGCGTTCAAAGACCGCATCATCGCGCCCGAGCAGGTCGAGCAGCTGCAGCACAACATTCTGGTGAGCCACGCTGTTGGCATGGGTGCGCCGTTCGACACACCCACCACCCGCGCGATCATGCTCATCCGCGCGAACACGCTGGCGCGCGGGCACTCGGGCATTCGCCCGGCCACGCTGCAGCTCCTGCTCGACATGCTCAACCAGGGCGTGCACCCGATCATCCCGTGCAAGGGCTCGCTCGGCGCGAGCGGCGACCTGGCCCCGCTGGCGCATATGGCCCTGCCGCTGATCGGGCACGGGCAGGCCGAATATGCCGGCGAGATACTTCCCGGCGACGTGGCGCTGCGCCGGGCCGGGCTGGCGCCCACCACGCTGGCGGCCAAAGAAGGGCTGGCGCTGACCAATGGCACGGCGGTGATGTGCGCGCTGGGCGTGCTCGAAACTGCGCGCGCCGAGCGCTACAGCCAGACGGCCGACATCGCGGGCTGTTTGAGCCTGGAGGCGCTCAACGGCACCGACCTGGCCTTCGACGAGCGCATTCACGCGCTGCGACCCTTTCCACGCCAGCAGGAATGCGCCCGCTACCTGCGCGGCCTGCTGCGCGGCAGCCAGCTCACACGCCCGCACTCTTCGACGAATGTGCAGGATGCCTACACGCTGCGCTGCATCCCGCAGGTGCACGGCGCGGTGCGCGACGCGATCGCCTATGCGCGCTGGGTGTTTGAGATCGAGCTGAACGCCGTAACCGACAACCCGCTGCTGTTTATCGACGAGGCCAGCGGCGCGATTGATGTGCTGTCGGGCGGCAACTTCCACGGCGAGCCGCTGGCGATTGCGATGGACTACCTGGCCTTTGCGGTGAGCGAGCTGGGCAACATAGCCGAGCGGCGGCTGATGCGCCTGACCGACGAGCACTCGAATACGCACGTGCTGCCGGCCTTCCTGACCAGCGCGGGCGGGCTGAACTCGGGCTTTATGATCATGCAGTACACGGCGGCGGCGCTGGCGACCGAGAACAAGGTCCTGTCGCACCCGGCCAGCGTCGACACCATCCCGACCTCGGCCAACGTCGAGGATCATGTGAGCATGGGCGTGACGGC
>LJCR01002065.1 GCA_001399705.1 Kouleothrix aurantiaca | reverse complement strand
TCGTGCGCGCTCGGCAGCTCGCCGCGCAGTTTGTCGGCGCCGGCGGGTGTGGCGATCTGGCCGCGCGCCAGCTCGGTGCTTGTTGCCATGCTGTTTTCTCCCTGTGTGAAGCTCGCCGGTATCATAGCACAAGCTGGCGGCGAGCCAGAAGGAGCTGTTCCAATGACGGAAACCCCAGGCACGATGCCCGACATTATTGCGCGCAACGAGCAGGCCGTGCAGCGCACCCTGAAGGCGCTTGGCCGCCTTTCGCCCGCGCAGATGGTCGCGCCGCTGCTGGCGGATGGCCGCACGGTGAAGGATGTGCTGGCGCATATGACATGGTGGGATCTCTGGCTGCTCGCGACCCTGCCAGCCATTCCGGGCGCGCCGCCGATTGATCTGCCGCTGGCCGACCAGATCCCGGCAAGCGGGCAGTGGGCCGACGAGATGAACGCCAAAGTGTTCGTTCACAACCAGTCGCGCCCGCTGAGCGAGATTCTGGTGGAGTTTGCGACCACGCTGGAGCGCCTGCTCGACCGCGTCGCGCTGCTCACGCTCGACGACCTGTACGCGCCCGATGGCATGTCGGCCGTGGTGGGTCAGCCGGTCGCGCCGCTCATTCTCGGCATCTACGAGCACTACGAAGAGCACGCCCACGAATTCGAGCAGCTGTGCGCGTCGCTTGGCGTGTGAGCAGAAAAGACGTAACCACGAAGGCGCGAAGGCGCGAAGGGCGAGAAGAACGGAACCACCAAGACACCAAGAGCCAAGAGCTGAGAGAACGGAACCACGAAGGCGCGAAGGCACGAAGGGCCAAGAGAACGGAATAACGCACTACGCACCACGCACCACGCACTAAGCATTAGGTCGCCAGTTTTGGCGGAAGGAACAGCGAACGCCATGCGGCAAACAACCATTGGCATTCTCGGCGCGGGGCAGCTCGGGCGCATGCTGGCGCTGGCGGGTTACCCGCTCGGGCTGCGCTTTCGCCTGCTCGACCCGGCAGCCGACGCGCCGGCCGGGCAGCTTGCCGAGCACCAGCCCGCCGGCTACGACGATGCCGCCACGCTGGAGCAGTTCGCCGCCGGGTTGGACGTGGTCACCTACGAGTTCGAGAATGTGCCGGTGGCGGCGGCGCGCGCGCTGGCCGAGCATGTGCCGGTCTTCCCACCACCCGCCGCGCTTGAGGCCGCGCAGGATCGCCTCACCGAAAAGAACTTTTTCCAAAACCTGGGCATTGCCACGCCGCCCTTCGCCCCGGTCGATTCGCGCGCCGACCTCGATGCAGCGATTGCGC
>LJCR01002063.1 GCA_001399705.1 Kouleothrix aurantiaca | reverse complement strand
CCTGCGCGGCGCTGCTTGGCGCGCTTGAGATCGCCGCGCAGGCGCGCGGGCGCGGCATCCACCAGACTGTGCTGGTGCTGCTCACCGATGGCCGCGCAAACGTGGGCGTGCGCGCCGAGCGCGGCGGCGTGGCCACTGAGTTGCAGCGCCTGGCCGGGCAGGTCGCCGCCGCCGGCATCCACTCACTGGTGATCGACACGCAGCGCAACTACCTCAGCCGTGGCGAGGCGCGCCAGCTGGCCGGCTGGCTGGGCGGCGAGTATATCTACCTGCCCAACGCCAGTGGCGCGCAAATCGCCGACGCCGCCCTCGGCGCGCGCACCGGCGATCCTGCCTGAGCCGCCTCCCAAACGCCACCCATCGACTTCGTCCTGAGTGCGCGAAGCGTGTATCGAAGGGCGCAGCCGATGAAGGACAGCTGAGAACAAAACTACCGCAAAGTGCGCAAACGACGCGAAGGTTTTTGGGTATTGCAGCTTGCAGGTTTGTAGGTGTAGGCTTGCAGGTCACGCCACCTGCCACCTGCCAACTGCCTACTGCGCTTTCCACTCACCTCTTCATCTTGTCATCTCTTCATACTTTCGCCCTACTTGACTCCCACATTTTCTCTGCTATACTCCTTTTAATTATGCGTATATGCGTATAATTAGAAAGTGAGTACACCATGACATCGCCATTTGTGCCAAACTACAGCCCGCCTATCAACTATGAATTCGCGCTCGCGCCAGCACATAGCGCGCTGGTAAGCCTGGCGCTGCTCACCGCCGATATGGATGTGCAGGACGATGAAGAATGGGTGAGCGTGACGGCGGCGGCGCTCAGCCCTGAGCAGGCGCAGCGCAACCGGCTGGCGTTCGGGCCGTTCGGTGCGGCGCTCACGCCCGCGCGCGATTTCCCCGACTTCCCGGCCTACCTCGCCGCGCTGGACGACACGCCGCCCGAAACCCTGCGCGCGCGCATCCCTGAAGGTGCGCTCGCGCTCGCCAGCGACATCGACGACGCGGTGGTCGCGCACCGCCTGATGGGCGAGTGGCAGCCCGGCGCGGCGTTCTACGCCGAGCTGCTGGGCGAAGAAACCAGCGACGCCGACACCAGCCGGCCCTACCCCTTCTGCCTGGCGCACCCGCTTGAGGCCGCGCCCGACACGCTTGGCGACCCGGCTGAGTGGCAGGTCGAGTGGAAGTGGGACGGCATCCGCTCGCAGATCATCCGGCGCGCCGGCCAGAGTTTCATCTGGTCGCGCGGCGAAGAGCTGGTAACCGACCGCTACCCCGAGCTG
>LJCR01002064.1 GCA_001399705.1 Kouleothrix aurantiaca | reverse complement strand
GAGCTGGATGCCGACGGGCGGGTGAGGCGCAGCGTGCTGCCCTTCCCGATGCGCTGGCTCTACCGCTTTGGGCTGGAGCACCTGCTGGCGCGCGCCGGCTTTGCGCTTGAAGCGGTGTATGGCTCGTATGAACTCGACGAATACGACAGCACCAGCGATTTGCTGCTGGCCGTCGCTAGGAAGCACTAATATTCATGTTCCAAGATCGTGCGGTTGAGCAGGCGCGCGAAGCCCGCCAGCAGCGGCGGGCGCTGCTGATATTCTCGCTGGCGGTGCTGATCCTGCTGGGTTTCTGCGGTTTTGCCGGCATTCGCATGCTGACGCTGCCGGCCAAGCTCTATCCGGTCGGGCGGGTGAGCGATTTCGCCGACGGCAAGCCGCGCCAGGTGAGCGTGCCTAAGCTGGAGATCAGCAGCCTGATTGCGCGGCGCGACTCGTCGCTGAGCGAAGATACGGTGTTTGTGCGGCGCGAAAGCGATGGCTCGTGGGTGGCGCTGCTCGGGATTGACACGCTGTCGGGCTGCTTTCTGTTCTGGGATGCCGATGCCGGCCTGTTTCAGGATGTGAGCTGCCTGGGTGCGCGCTACACGCCCGACGGCCGCTACCTCGACGGCCTGAAGAGTGGCGAGCCGCCGCAGGACATGGCGCGCCTGGTGGTGGAAGTTGAAGGTGACCAGGTGTTTGTGCGCGATGAGCGCGTGCGCGAGCGGTAGCTCGCCAGATTCTTATCATTCGCCACTATTCAAGGCGCGCGCGCTATGGTATAATTGCACGTGTTATGGGGATGACTGGCTTCGACAGGGGAGGATGTCGTTGGTTGCAAGCCGAGCCGCCCAGTCTCGTTAAAGGGGCAACGGCAATAACTGCCAAAAACAACACCTGGGCTCGCAGCAACGCTGTGGCCCTCGCTGCCTAACTAGGTAGCGCGCCGGCCCACACTCACCCCGATGGTGTGGGGTCCGGCGTCAACAGTCGGGGCGCTCCCGGATAAGTACCTGCGCGTTCGGGCTAAGCAAAGCAGGATGGCCCAAAAGTCGCTTTGTCGGTTGTGTGGCTTCGGGCGACATTAAACAATTGACTACGCTTGTAGACGCCGGCGTCTAACTTTTCTGGACGGGGGTTCGACTCCCCCCATCTCCACCAAACACGCGCCCCCGGCAGATTTCTGCCCGGGGGCGCGCTTTTTACCCGCGCTTATGCACAAAGGAGGCGACCATGACGGCAAGCGAATGGACATGGGCGGCGCTGAATGACGACCAACTGCGCGCCATCGCGAAGT
>LJCR01002066.1 GCA_001399705.1 Kouleothrix aurantiaca | reverse complement strand
GCAACATACCTATCAGGCCGCGCTCACCCCACAAGGGCACGCCCCACACCGCGCCACCATACTGATTGGGGTTGAGCGGCAGGCAAATCGTCTGCGGCGAGCGCGCCATTGCGGCCAGTTGGGCAAGCGCGAGGTCGTTGAGATGTGCGGTTGTGCTTGCGCCGGCAATAATCGCTGGCCCTACCAGCGGGGCTAACGGCCCAAGCGCGGTGAGGTAGGCCACCCGCGCATCGAGTACCTGCTCGCAGAGAACGCGAAAGGGTGTGGCGGCATCGAGCTCGGGCGGGGCTACCGGGCGCAGCATACGGTCGTAGAGCTGCTGGCTGGCCACAAACGGGCGCAGGGCATCCATGCTGCGCTCGCGATCGGCGTAGGAGCGCCAGCTTAGCAAGGCGTAGAAAAGAGTCATGAGCAGGGTTGCCAGCAACACGCGATAGATTGAGTCGAGATCACGGACGCCGGGCAATGTCAAGCTAAGGCCAATCAGCGCACCAAAGCCGGCGGCCAGAATTACGCTGCGCTGCCAGTAGTGAAACAGGCCACCGCGCGGCAGTGCCTTGCCTGTGAAAATCTCGTACGAGACAATCGCCCGGCCAATAAGGATAATTGCAATAGCGAGCAGCCCGCAGATCAGCAGATCGAAGCCGACAAGCACAAACAGCGTGCGCACAACATGGTTGCCAAGCAGCCGCGTTTGAATGCGGCTCAGGAACACGGCGACGGCGATCCCCAGCGTCAGGGTCACAAAAAGAAGGACGACCGATGCAGCGATGAGCCAGGGGCGCGCGCGGCGGCGGGCTTCGTCGCCCATGAAGCGATCGGAGGCGGCGGGGTTGCGCAGGGCAAGCAGGGCCAGCACGATACAGAGTGTGCTGTAGAGCGGGTAGACGAGCGCCGCTACCGGCAGGCCTGCGATCTGAAAAACGGTGATGGGCGCGCGGTTCAGCACTTCGTCGTAGCTGGGCAGCGGGTTGGCAACCGCCAGCGATACAATTGCGCCAAGGCCGAGCAGCCCGGCAACCAGCAGCCATACGCGCTGCCGCATGTTGGCCAGCAAGCCAGCATACCAGGCCGTCATCAGGTACCAGAGGTAGGGTGCGCCGACAACAGGCAGCCAGCTTGCACGCCACCAGAATTCGGTGTCGGCGGCAAATCCATCGAAGGTGTCGTAGGCGTGGCTGACGACGGCCGAGTGCCCGGCGAAGAACAGCCCGCCAAGGATCAGCCCGCCGCCCGCCACCCAGGTGCCCCATCGTCGTCGCTCGGCGTTGAGCAGGAC
>LJCR01002062.1 GCA_001399705.1 Kouleothrix aurantiaca | reverse complement strand
GCGCCCGCAGAACGGCAGCGCGGCCTCGTTCTGCGGGCGCAGGTTGCCGGCGTAGGGCGAATAGGGCGCGCGCACCGGCAGGTTCAGGGTGTCGCAGCGCGCCAGCAGCTCGCGGTCGCGGTTGGCTCGGTAGCTGGCATCGGGCAGCGGCTGCGTGCCATACAGGTCGCGGTAGTAGCTCGGCGGGTAGCTGCCAATGCGCGCCAGCATCTCGCCAATGCGCGCGCGGTGGCGCTCGCTCGGGATGTTCAGAAAATCCCACACCACAAAATCCGCGCCGGCATCGCGCACCGAATGGAGCGTCGTGCTGAGCATGTAGTCGGTGTCGGTGACGTAGGGAATGACGGGCAGGTAGGCCACGCCCACCGGGATGCCGGCGCGCTTCAGCTCGGCAATCGCTTCCAGGCGCAGCGCCGGCGCAGGCGCTTTCTCTTCGAGCTTGGCGGAAAGGTAGGGGTCGGTCGTCAGCAGCGTAAACATGACAATCGCCAGGCTCTGCTTGTTGATCCGCTCCAGCAAGACCAGATCTTCAAGGATTGCATGGCTCTTGGTCAGGATCAGGCAGGGCTGGCCCCGGTCGGCCAGGCGCTGGAGCAGCTGCCGCGTCAGGCGGTAGCTTGCCTCGGCGGGCTGGTAGGGGTCGGTCAGTGCGGTGATGCCAATCAGGTCGCCGCGATCGACGTTTTCTAATTCTTGCTCGGCCAGCAGCGGCAGATTGGTGTCGATCCGCACCGTCTCGTTGAACGGGCGCAGCCGCGCGGCCCAGCCATCGCAGTACGGGCAGCCGAACTCGCAGCCGTCGTACACGGCCATGCTGTAGGAAGAAAGAAAATATTCGTTGATCGTCGGGCGCCGCTCGCCAAGCGCGGGGCCGTCGATCTGATCTTCGAGGTAATAGGCCATGGGAATATTCCACTAGGTGAGAACCGGGAACCGCAGAACCGCAGAACCACGGAACTGCAGAACTACGGAACCGCAGAACTACGGAACCGCAGAACCGAGAACCGCTGAACTACGGAACCGGGAACAGCAGAACCGCAGAACCACGGAACTGCGGAACCGAGAACCAAGAACCGCTGAACTACAGAACCAAGAACCAAAGAACTGCGGAAACCCTGCAAATCTGCAACCACACGAGGGTTTAGGGTCTGGGGTTTTGGGATTGGGCCTCAACCTTATACACCTTTGCGACCTCTGCGCCCTTTGCGGTTCATTTATCTGGTCGGCAGTCGGCAAAAACCTTCAAACCTGCAACCTCAAAACCTCCGTGCCTCTGTGC
>LJCR01002060.1 GCA_001399705.1 Kouleothrix aurantiaca | reverse complement strand
GCAAGGCCAGGTGCGCGAAACCGAAGGGCCCTATGAGGAAGAAGGCCACCCGCAGCACGCCTGGTGGCAGGTTATGTGCCTCACCGGCGTCGATTACTTCTCAACACTGGGCTACCAGCCGGGCATCGCTGCGCTGGCGGCTGGCTCGCTTTCGCCGGTTGCCACGCTTATTCTGGTGCTGCTGACGCTGTTTGGCGCGCTGCCGATCTACCGGCGCGTGGCCGCCGAAAGCCCGCACGGCGAGGGCTCGATCGCCATGCTTGAGCACCTGCTCTCGTGGTGGCAGGGCAAGCTGTTTGTGCTCATCCTGCTTGGCTTTGTCGCCACCGACTTCATTATCACGATCACGCTCTCGGCTGCCGACGCCACGGCACACATCGCAGAAAACCCGTTTGTGCTACCGGCGCTGCACGATCACCCGGTGCTGATCACGCTGGTGCTGGTGACGGCGCTGGCCGCGATCTTCCTGAAAGGCTTCAAGGAAGCGATTGGTATCGCCGTCGCTCTGGTTGCAGTCTACCTGCTGCTCAACTTTATTGTGATCGCTGATGCGCTCTACCAGGTAATCGTTCACCCGCCGCTGGTGACGAACTGGCAGCAGGTGCTGTTCACCGAGCACGGCAACCCGCTGATGATGCTGGGCGTTGCATTGCTGCTGTTCCCCAAGCTGGCGCTTGGCCTTTCGGGTTTTGAAACTGGCGTGGCCGTGATGCCGCTGGTGCGCGGCTCGCCCGGCGACACCGAGGAAAACCCGGCCGGCCGCATCCGCAACACGCGCACGCTGCTGGTCACTGCCGCGCTGATCATGAGCGTGTTTCTGATGGCGAGCAGCTTTGCCACCACGGTGCTCATTCCGCACGAGGAATTTCTGCCGGGCGGCAAGGCAAATGGCCGCGCGCTGGCCTACCTGGCGCACACCTACTTTGGCGACATCTTCGGCACGATCTACGATCTCAGCACGATCTCGATCCTGTGGTTCGCCGGCGCATCGGCCATGGCTGGCCTGCTGAATATTGTGCCGCGCTACCTGCCGCGCTATGGCATGGCGCCCGACTGGACGCGCGCCTCGCGCCCGCTGGTGCTGGTGTTTACGGCCATTGCCTTTGCCGTCACAATCATCTTCCAGGCCGATGTCGATGCGCAGGGCGGTGCCTACGCCACGGGCGTGCTGGTGCTGATGTCGTCGGCGGCGGTGGCGGTGACGCTGGCGGCCTGGCGGCGCGGCGAGCGCGGCTGGGCAGCGGCATTTGCCCTTATTACGCTGGTGTTTGTGTACACC
>LJCR01002061.1 GCA_001399705.1 Kouleothrix aurantiaca | reverse complement strand
CGCCAGTGCAGAAGCTTCCGCACTGGCCGCCGCAACGATTCATGCCTGCGCTACTGGTACGTAGGCGGCGGGCCGTAGCTCACTGGCGCTGGCTCAGCCGCCATGCCCTGCTGCACTACCGTCTGCCCAAGCGCGTGCCCGATCACGCACTGTGCGTAGAAGCCAGTGAACAGCGCGCCCACACCACAGGCAATTGCGCCCAGGCCGCCAACAAAGCTGGCCAGGATCGCCACCACCAGCATCATTGCCCACGCGCCAATGCTTTTGCGCACCATCCCAACCACTTCGCCAATGCGCAGCGCCGCGCCCAGGTTGTTCGTGGCGACAAAACGCCCCAGCGCCGCATAAGCGACAATCGCAATCGCAAAGCCCAGCACCAGCATGATCGGCACCAGGCAAATGCCCAACAGGCCAAACAATGCGCCCACGCGCTCCTGCGCGCGCTGGCTGGACGCCCCGCCACCGGCCAGACCGCCCACGCACGCAAACAGCAGCGCGATCACCAGGATCGGCAAGCTATACACCAGGCGAATCACCAGATCGTACAGGCCGCGCATCAGGTGGTCGCCAAACTCGCTCCAGCGCGGCAGCGGGCGCGGGTTGCCCTGCGCAACGTTCTGCGCCACTTTCAGCGCGTAGCCCATCACGGCGAGCTGCCCAACCAGCGGGATGAGTCCGATCAAACCGCCTATCAGGATCTTGCTGACCCACTCCTCATCCTCGAACACGAAGCTAAATGCCTTGCCAATATCCACGTGCTTGCTCCTTCTTTTAGCCGCTGAATTCGCGCTCCAGCTCAATCATCCGCACGCGCCATGTCCACAGCTCGTGCCCGGCCCAGCAGTGCTTCTCCACACAGTACCCTTTTGTCATCGCGCCGATGTCGGGCATGTCCTGGCTGGCGTTCACTACGTCGTTGGTGCGGCCGTTGTAGCTGAACGGGCCAACTATATATTGCTACCCGAACAGAACATCGCTTTCGGCGGCAACATACAGCTGCATGGTGGCCAGTTGGGCGTAGAGCAGCGCGCTGAGCGCAAGCCAGATCGCAGCGAGTGCCCAGGGCCAGGGCAACAGCCAGGCCAGGCCGGCCAGCAGCAGCGCGGGCAGGTAGGCCGGCAGCGAGCGCAGGCGCGCGCGCCAATAGATCGACCGGGCGCGCGGGGCCAGCGCTGCGCGTACCGTGCGCATGTCGAGCGCGTCTTCGGGGCGGCCGCTTTCGACAAAGCGCAGGCGGCCAACTGGCGAGATGCTGGCGGCAAACACGCCGATCTCATAC
>LJCR01000206.1 GCA_001399705.1 Kouleothrix aurantiaca | reverse complement strand
GTTTACGAGTATTGACCGGATTTTTGCCCGCAAAGGTGAGCCACTAACCAAAGTGCTTACTGAGCCTATTTGGGAAATTGCGACAAGGAACGGGCAATACCCTCTTCTCGGGGCAGGTGAATAGGAAGAACCTAAATAACGCCTGGCCGCCCGCTTTTCTCTTGTGTAGTTACTGTGTACCGTGACCTCGATTTGCCCCGAGGTCAGGAGAGAATAAGTCCATTGGGCAAATAATAGACTTTCTTCCCGCATTCAAAAGACGGTGAATACGGTCAGGGGGCAGCAGCTCAGGCTTATGCTAGCGTGACGTTAGTATAACATATCAGGAAACGGTGATACACATGTTTTCCGACAACAAGCTTGCCAGGCAAAAGCTTATTAATAAGCCGATGCGTAAATATACCAGGGTCGTGTGGTCGCTTTATTTTGGGACATTGCTTGTAGAGATTATATGCGCAGTTGCACGAGCCGTGCTCTTTCTGGGCATATTCGTCTTAGTAAACACGTTCGTTGATGCAATTCTTTCTGGCTACAGAATACATAATCCAATATATACGCTCACTGGAGAGGGAAGAGTAGAGTATCTTGTATCCGTGGCTAAGTTTGTTGCTGTCATAAGTATTTTTCCTATCATCTTAAGTGTTCTCACGATTGTGCCGGCGCTTTTTGGTACGCGAATTCTGCCAGATGTAATTTGGCCGTGGTGGATAAAGACCGAAGCTGGAAAGCTTTCTGATAGGCAAGAAGAAATTATTGACGACATTATTAAGACCTTTCCTGAGAAGCACCAACAGGAGATACATAGGCGACGCGCTAAGCTGGGAAAGCGATTTGAAATTAGGATGATCCCGAATTCGCAAGAGGAGGAAATAACCCGTTTCGGAGACAAAATCTATATCACTACAGCGCTGCTTGAGAGCAAGTACTTGGGAGCACTCTTAGCGCGTGAGTTATCACACGTTCTCAGCTTTGATAGTCAAGTTGAGCGTGCACTCGCGCGGTTTAGATTGTACCCCACCGCACCTGTCTTACAGGGTGCCAAGGCGGCAGGGCCGCACGTCACTAAGCAGTTTTTTTATGCTTCAGATGGGGGACGTACGCAGGCGACAACCGCACTTGGGTGTCTTGTCGTATTGCTCATGATACTTGCAGGTGGCGAATTAGGTGTAGCAGCTTTTTGTGGTAAGTGGAATAATTTTCGACGCGAACGGGAGTTTGACGCTGATCGACTTGCGCAAGCGTGCGGACAAGGAGAGGCGCTCACTGAGTATGTGCAAAAATATAAGGTCTATGATATTGCAACTCCCGAATTCCTTTTAGCTATGCCATATTCTGAACATCGACTTGAGCGACTGAGGTTACGTGGGCAAGGAGATGGCGGGGAGGATGTGTGGCCATCCTACCAAAGCTTGATTGGGGTTATTCTCTTTTTTGTTGTTTTAGCCGCACTCACTTTAGGAGTGTTATTGATCATACCTTCAACGCGCGACCAACTGTATACATATACACCCCAAGGTCAGGCAACTGCACAAGCGATACGGGCAACAGAAGCGGCAAACGACGCTGATATAGATGCAGGTACAGCTTTTCTAGTAGGGAAATGGTCTGTTGTGGAGCAGCCCGAAACTATTATGATATTTCTTGACAATGGCAGAGTTGGTCTCAAAAGTGGTGAGGGTCGCGAAATTTACGACAATTTTTTGTATTACATGAAGAAAAAACAGTTTTATTGGCCTCTTGGCAGCAGGGATAGCGAATACACTGTCGAGGTGTCATCAGACAACAACACCGTTACTCTTGTCAACAAGAGCGATCCTGCTAAAAGGATGACGTTGAAGCGACTATAGAGGATACTATGCAAATGACAACTTGAAGGGCTATGCTTCCTTCTCAGCGAGAATCTATGAAATTGTACGGCGAATAAGGTAGCTGGTGAAGTCAACGAATCGCACGGCATTGTTTGTGATATACCGATGCGGCTTACGCGTTATATCCTCAACTATGTCGCCCACTCCCCGCCACATATCGCTCTCAGTAACCATTTCAATTGCATAAAAGACAGGCGCTGCAATAGGTATTCTGTCTACTATACCTCCCACAATAACATCACGGCGTATCTGTCGTTTTGCTAGGCGTCCGTACAAGCTTTCCCAGGCAGCTTCCTCATATGCTGCATCTGCTTGCTGAAAGTGTGGCCTAACATTATCTATTATTCGGCGTAGTGGTAACAGCTTTCGCCGTTCGTCTGGAGTTTCTGGGATAAAGAAATTTTCTTTCTTAAACACCCCACCTAGATGTTCAAGCGTCTTGTCATACTGTTGGTCACGTAGTCGCTTATAGTTCTTAATAGTGTTAATTTTCTCGATATGGTTCATATACTGACATATATACTATAAACGGTTATATATGTCAATACTATAGGCTAATATCATTCTTCCGAGAATATATCTCGCAATCTGTACTTGATGATGTATTTTGCTATATTGACGCATTCTAGCCACTAGTATACAATGTATATGTTATATGTTGACATATAACATTGGAGATTATATGGTTAGAACACAAGTGTATCTTACCGAAGAACAACACAAAACGTTAACTCATTTAGCTAAAGTGCGTAATCAGCCGATGGCTGAATTGGTGCGCGAGCTTCTTGCTAAGGGTTTACATGAGAATGTAGGTAAAGACATCTCTGGTAAGACTGCCATGAAAAACTTATTCAAAATACGTGCAACCGGAGGGCCAACGGATTTGTCTACAAACCTTGACCATTATCTTTATGGAGGACCAAAGAAGTAAGTTAGTTGATATATCTAATCAGAACATACTCGTTGACGCAGATGGGTTTGTTGCGATTGTTAAAGAAGACGATGCTAACCATGAGAAAGCACGGCAGTATTACTCTCGTATTGATACACTTCCAGTGAACCTTATAACCACAAATTATGTGATAGCCGAAGCTATCACGGTAATTAGCCAGCGAGTAAGTCACGAAGTTGCGGTTGATTTTATCGCCACCGTAACAGCAGAACCAAGCCCAATAACTATCCTCGACATTGATAATACATTCGTCCGCAAGAAAGCCATTCCTCTATTTAAGAGCCAAAAATCTAAGAATGTGAGCTTTGTTGATTGCATCAATATGGCAGTGTTGAAAGAGCATAACTGCCTCTGCATCTTTAGTTTTGATGCTGCGTACAAAACAAACGGCTTCACGCTTATTGAAGACTTCTTAGAAAGTCGTAGCGAACTATCCTCCCATTCCTGACACCGCTACTAGCAGAGTTCCATAACTCACTGTTTACACCTTTTTGGTAATCGGCTATACATAGTGAATGGGTAAGGCTAAGGAGCACGACCAGCACTATGAGCAGCGGTCATTTGACCTCCCCGGCCTCAAACGGCCAGCACGCCGGATCTACACTACCAACGAACTCTACGAGCTGCACCGAGCACTTGAGCCGTTTGTTGACCTTGCAGAGCTTCGTACCTTTGCCGCTTCTGGAAGGGATATCTATGAGGCGTTGCGAGTGGACAAGCCACCAAAGGAGCTACGAGCGCTCTTGGACACGCTTGTTGCTATTCTACGACCGGTAGGCAGAGAACAGATAAGAAGCCCGATGGACGCAGCGGCGCTTCTCATGGTAGATATGGGACACCTTGACCAAGAGGAGTTGCGCACGGTACTTCTAGATACCAAGAACCGCATACAAGACATTGTGACCGTGTATCAAGGTTCGCTCAATGCTTCCATGGTTCGCGTCGGTGAAGTTTTTAAAGCCGCTATCAGGTGGAATAGTGCAGCACTCATTGTGGCACACAATCATCCATCCTCAGACCCAACCCCAAGCCCAGAGGATGTATTCGTGACTCGCCAGATAGTTGACGCCGGAAAGTTACTTGACGTTGAGGTGCTAGACCATCTCGTGGTAGGGCAGGGCCGATGGGTAAGTATGCGCGAACGGGGATTAGGCTTTTCGGGGTAGTATACCTTTTATAACGCACTTCTGGTCTTTGCCCTACTGCTGAGTTTAGAACTAATAGCTTGGGAAAGCTCGGTACTATTGTAGGAAGCCGACGCAGGCCAATGAAGAACAGGGATAGCTACTGCGGCAAGCACCTGGTCTACGAAGTGATCCCGCTGCCGCCGTTCCGTTCTGGCATGCGTCCGGTCATCCAGTTCGATAACGAGTATGGGCTTCATTGTGTCGTGTCTGACGATGACGAAATCTACACACTTCATTCCAATAGGGCTGAAGTTCTTCCAGAAAGACGTTCCACTTCCTGGCTTCACATGAACTAAGTTAGCAAGCCGTACTTGCGCCAGTAAGTAACAATCTCTTGGGAGAGAATCTTGAAGTACCTGAAAAAACCGACACTCTGTATCAGTCAAAAGCGGCACTGCTACATAGGGCAAGACTTGAGGCTGAGCGTGGTAAAACTTCGAGAGGAAGAAGAGGAGTAGGCCACCACCAAGAACGAGAAGGATAAAGCTACTCCAGATGAGGACATAAAGGAAGTCCATACTTGTAGTGTATCAGACCACCAGCCCTATCCCCACCATAGATGGGTTCAAAACAGTGTTGCCCATCGTCTGTCCTATAGTATTTACTTTTTCTCCTACAAATGCTATTATATTGCTGCTCAATGAGTTTATAATTCGTTTGAGAGTTATTAAACTTAGCCGAGCCTGAGCTAAATTAGCTCAGTTAGCACTTTGACAACGAGAGATTGTTACGCCTCATGTTTTCAGAGGCTTACAGCACAGGTAGAAATATGTGTCTTGTAAGCCTCTGAAAAGAGTATGGTTGAACTGCTAATGAGCAGATTCAACAAAGCGTGCAGGTTAAGTTCTGCATGACCATACTTATAGTGAGGCGGGGGTGATATGTGGAGTCGCTATTTCACTGAAGGCAAGACTGGTGCTGATTACTTCGTGGGACTTATTGTGTGGTTCTCCTCCTCCATGACCATAACATGTGTGCTCGCTGGTTTGCTAATGAACCTGACTGGATTTATTGGTCCACTCGCAGTATTTGCGTGGTTCCTATTCTTTTTGCTAGTGCAGGTCGCTAACTGGAAAAAGGAAGTGCTTGCTATGCTAAAGCGACTTGTCAGATAGAAAGGATATGCCAGTAGGTAAGTAAGCAGGGCTCCACTTGGAGATACAAAAAGGCCAGCATACGGCTGACCCCTGCTTACTTATTTGTAGTTCCTTGCTTCTTAAACTAAATCTCTCGTTGTCTTCAATACAAGAC
>LJCR01002059.1 GCA_001399705.1 Kouleothrix aurantiaca | reverse complement strand
CTGCTGGGCCTGCCGGTCGTGCGAGGCGCGCGACGAGTGCGCGGGCTGCTGGTCGGCGAAGTACATGCCTGTGACGTGCGCAATCTCCGGCGCCGACGCGAGGTAGATTGAGGTCTGCGCGCCTTCGGCAGGCGTGCGCATGAACGGCCGAAAGATGCCGAAGAGCAGGCCCCACAGCCCGGCATTTCCCTGCGCAAAGCCAGTCGCCACTGCGCCGGGATGCGCGGCGTTCACCGTCACGCCGGTGCCGGCCAGGCGGCGCGCCAGCTCGTAGGTGAACAGCAGGTTCGCCAGCTTCGAGCGCCCATAGGCCAGAAACGCGCTATAGTGCCGCTGCCCCTGCAGGTCGTCGAATTTCAGCGTGCCCATCTGGTGCGCCGCCGATGACACGTTCACAATGCGTGCGGGCGCGCTGGCGACGATTCGGTCGAGCAGCAGGTTGGTCAGCAGGAAGTAGGCCAGGTGGTTGAAGGCGAAGGTCTGCTCGATCCCGTCAGCGGTGAGCTGGCGCTGGCCGAACACGCCGCCGGCATTGTTCACCAGCACGTCGATGCGCGGGTAGCGCGCCAGAATTTCGTCCGCCAGCGCGCGCACATCCGCCTGCACCGAGAGGTCGGCGCGCAGGAAATCGACTGCCGGGTTGCCGCTTTGCTCCTTGATCGCGGCGACCACCGCCGCGCCCTTGCGCGCGTCGCGCCCCACCAGCGCCACGTGCGCGCCCATGCGTGCCAGCCCGAGCGCGGTTTCCTTGCCGATGCCATTCGTCGCGCCGGTGATAATTGCCGTTTTGCCGTTCATATCTGCCATGGTACATTGCCTTTCTGCACTGTTATCAGGCTCTACGTAGCCCGCGCCGTCAGGGATGCGCGAATGCAAGTTGCGCGCCAGCCACAGTATTCACGAATCAGGAGTCGCGCATTCAGAAGTGTTTGGCATTACTGCAGTCGGCAGGATGCAGGAAGCTGCTGCATTTCTCGCCACAGAAAACACCAGGCAAAAGATCAAACTCCGCGTCCTCCGTGTGCTCTGTGGCTTAATAGATCTGTTTTTAGTTTGAGAAGGCTTTTGTATGCCATATGCTGACTTCTGATTCCTGACTTCTGGCTCCTGCGAGCACAATGGCGCACAACTTGCATTAAGTTCAGTCAGGATGCGCCGTTCGCAGCTGGCGCGGGTTATGGAGCAGGGGGAAAAGTCGATATGCGAAGCACAAACTGGCACGGCTACCGGGTGGCGGCCTGGGTGGGGCAGGCGCTGCTGGGCGCAGCAATGCTGTGGGA
>LJCR01002058.1 GCA_001399705.1 Kouleothrix aurantiaca | reverse complement strand
GACCAGAGCTGGGCGCTGATGGTGTACAAGCCGGGCTTTCAGGCACCGGGCTGGGCCAAGAACGCGGTGATCTACCAGATCTTCCCGGATCGGTTCCGCAACGGGCGCAGCGACAACGACCCCAAGACCGGCGATGTGCGCTACGACGACCCGGTGCTCAGGCTGCCGTGGGGCACGCTGCCAGAAGGCTACTGCCGCAACTACGCCGGCGCAACGACGACAAGCTGCCCGTGGCGCTTTGGCGCGCCGCCGAACACGCCTGCCACGCAGCTCGAAACGCCGCGCGGCCGCGACTACATGGGCGGCGACCTTAAGGGCGTCGATCAGAAACTCGACTACCTGAAGTCGCTGGGCGTCAACACAATCTACTTCAACCCGATCTTCGACGCCGGCTCGAACCACGGCTACGACACCCAGGATTACTACAAGATCGACCCCTACTTTGGCACGCAGAAGGACTGGGAAAACCTGAACAAGCACGCCGATGAGCGTGACATTCGGATCATCCTCGACGGCGTGTACAACCACATGTCGTCCGACAGCCCCTTCTTCGACCGCTACCATCACTACAGCACGGTTGGCGCATGCGAGTCGGTCAGCTCGCCATACCGCAGCTGGTTCACCTTCCATGATGTAGCCGCCGGCACAGGTACGTGCGCGGGCAGCGCAGGCGCGAATTCGGCCACCTACGACGGCTGGTTCGGCTTCGACAGCATCCCGGTGCTAACAAAAACGAACGCCGACGTGCAGAAGTACTTCCTGACCAGCACCGACAGCGTGGCCAAGCACTGGCTGAAGGCCGGCGCGGAAGGCTGGCGCCTGGACGTGATGGGCGATGCCTCGTTCCCGAACGGCTACTGGGAAACGTTCCGCAACGTCGTGAAAACAACCAACTCGAACGCGCTGATCATCGGTGAGCTGTGGCAGAAAGACAGCACCCTGCTGCGCTTCCTGCGCGGCGACCGTGCCGACAGCACCATGAACTACCGCCTGCGCGACGCGGTGATCGGCCTGCTCACGCCAGGCAGCTTCGACTCCAAGGGCTTTGGCGATAGCGGGCGCATCATCAAGCCATCCGAGTTCGCCGCGCGCATGTTGGCCATCCGCGAAGATTACAGCGATGCCAGCTTCTACTCGCTGATGAACCTGCTCGACTCGCACGACACCGAGCGCCTGCGCTGGACGCTCCAGGCCTACGAGATGGCGCGCAGCTGGGACTGGCTGGCGGCGATGTGCCTGTGGCAGTTCGGCACGCCCTGGGCCACCCACACCTACCAGGACAA
>LJCR01002056.1 GCA_001399705.1 Kouleothrix aurantiaca | reverse complement strand
GCGCGTCTGCTCGTCGCCGCCGGTCGGCACCAGCGGGATATACAGGGCCGGCTTGCCCAGCACGCAGATCTCGGCGATCGTGCCCGCGCCCGCGCGCCCGACCACCAGATCGGCCAGCGCAAAAACGTGCCTGATCTCGTCGCCAACAAAGCGAGTGAAGAAGTAGCGCCACCGCAGTTTGGGCGCGAGCGCCGCCGCTGCGCGTTCGAGCCGGTCGTAATCCTGCTCGTCGCCGGCGGGTTGCTGCCCGCACTGGTGAATGATCCGGCACTGCGCCAGCAGTTCGGGCAGTGCCGCCTCGACGGCGCGGTTGATGATGCGCGCGCCCTGGCTGCCGCCCGTCACATACACGGTTGGCAGCGCGTCGTCGCCCGGGGCGAAACCCGCCAGCCGCACGGCTTCAGCTCCGTCGCCGCCAAAAATCGCCGGCCGCACGGGATTGCCCGTCACAATCGTTTTGGCGCGCAGCCGCGCCGGCAGCTCACGCGCCGCGCCCGCAAACGAGAGCGCGATCTGCGTGGCGAAGCGCGCCGTGATGCGGTTCGCCAGGCCGATCTGCACGGTCTGCTCGTGTGTCAGAATGGGCCGGCGCAGCAGCCAGGCCGCCATCACCGGCGGCACGCCGACATAGCCGCCCGTGCTCAGCACCACGTCGGGCGCGCAGCGGCGCACCTCGGCCACGGCCTGCCCGACGCCCACCGGAATGCGCAGCATGTCGGTGGCGTTTTGCACGCTGAAGTAGCGTCGCAGCTTGCCCGTCTCGATGCCAACAAAGTCGATGCCCGCCTCGGTCACAATCCGCTGCTCGATGCCCTGCTTGCCGCCCAGGTAGCGAAACACTGGCTGCCAGTCCGTGCCGTCCGCCGCCAGCGCGCGCACGGTGTTGATGATCGCCAGGGCGGGGCTGATGTGCCCGCTGCTGCCGCCGCCCGTCACCAGAATGTTGATCGTTCGCATGGCAGCCATTTTACCACGCGGGAAAGCCGAAATTTTTCACCACAGATATCCATGCGGCTGCGCCGCGCCCTGATGGATGAAAATAGAACGCGAACGGTTCTTGGTTCTTAGTTCTCGGTTCTATTTTCGTGTTAGAGACACAGAGGCACGGAGAAATCAGGAGAGGTGGCTTCCTTCAATTCTTTCTCTCAGTGTCTCAGTGCCTCCGTGGTTTTGTTCCTACCGCAGCGCGCGGCTGCTGTAGCCGAGCAGGCGGCGCGCCACCACCAGGCGGTTGATCTGGCCGGTGCCCTCGTAGATGTCGTTGATGCGGGCGTCGCGCATCCAC
>LJCR01002057.1 GCA_001399705.1 Kouleothrix aurantiaca | reverse complement strand
GTGCGTGGCGCCATCGCCGGCGTGGCGCGTATCTTCCAGGCCATAGTAGAACACGCGCGTGTGCAGATTTTCGCCCAGCGCCGCCACGGCCGGGTCGTCGGCGTTGAGCAGCACGGCCGCGTCGGCGGGGAGCTGATCGAGCGCCGCACGCCACGCATTTGCGATCGTATCGACCTCGCCATAGCGATCGAGCTGGTCGCGAAACAGGTTGTGCAGCAGCACCAGGCGCGGGCGCGTTTCGGCCAGCGCCTGCGGCAGCGCGGCCTCGTCGGTTTCGAACAGGCCCATGTCGGCGCGCACCCGCCCGCCCAGCGAGCTGCCTGCCAGCGCCGTGGCCGTCAGCCCGCTCACAAGGTTTGCCCCAGCGCGATTATGCAGCACGCGGCGGCCATCGTCGTGCAGAATGGCCGCGATCATGCGCGTGGTGGTAGTTTTGCCATTGGTGCCGCCAATCACGGCCACGCCGCCGGGCAGTCCCGCGCTCAGCTGGCGCAGGGTATCGGGCGCGATGCGCCGCGCAACCACGCCCGGCAGGGTTGTGCCGCCGCCGCGCCCCAGCGCACGGCTGGCCAGGCCGGCGGCCTTGCCCGCGCCAATCGCGGCAATCAGGCGAATGTCGGGGAACTTGGGCATAGAGTTCTTTCTGTATTATCTGCCCCAAGGCAGACTCAGTGAGCTGGCAGCAAGGGTTTTCGTGTGCACACAAGAACGTTGTTGTTTATCTGGACGCTGTGCTTTTTGCCTGCGGCAGCAAGGTATTTTCTATTATTTTTATATGCAGTTTTTCCGTGCGGAAAAACTGCATATAAGAAAAAGATATGCACTGCTCTGCCGAAGCCTGGCGCTCCTGCGCACCCTTCATCCGCGTCATCTGAGGATGATCCTATCAGCTTGCGGCTGCCACGCGTGACTCGCGCGTAAGCTGCTCGATCAGGGCATCCTTGCTTTCCCACAGCTCGCGCACCCAGCCCTGAATCTGCTCGCGCAGCTGGGCATCGCTGGCATAGTCGCCGTGCAGAAACTCGGGCGGTATCGCCACCTCGCGAATATGCACAATCACCTCGCGAATCCCACCGGTCAGCAGGTCGCGGAAGCGCGGGCGCTGATGCGGGTACACCAGCGTTACGTCAAGCAGGCTGTGCAGCCGCTCGCCCATGCTCGCCATAATCAGCGCCGCGCCGCCGGCTTTGGGGCGCAGCAGGTGGCGGTAGGGCGATTCTTGCGCGGCATGCTTGGCAGGTGTTATGCGCGTGCCTTCGGCAAAGTTCAGCAGCGTCGCGGGGTG
>LJCR01002055.1 GCA_001399705.1 Kouleothrix aurantiaca | reverse complement strand
GGCCGGCCCGGTGCGGTCGAGCCGCGTCACCAGCACGCCCAGCGGCGGGAGGTCGGCCTTCGCGGCAACTTGTGTTGCAAACAGGGCTTGCTGCTCGCGGCCGGCCAGATCGCGGCCCATGATCCAGCCGCCCAGCCCGCTCAGAAAGCTGCACCAGACGCACAGGCCCACCCCGGCGGCGATCAGCCACGGCAGCGGTACCCGACGCTCGAATTTCATCCGACGCTCCAGCGCTATAAAAGTCGTGGCGGTGATTCTACCGCGAAGCATGGCTAAGCGTCAAGCCAGCGCGCTTTCAGCGCAGGGGGTAGCGGATGGGGAATAGGGTTTGGCCATTATAATGCGAACGTTCTTTCCTGATTTCCGCATCGCTTTCTTGACAATGCGCCAGCATAACTCGGTTGAAGTCCATTTCTGGTTACGACAACCGACGACCGACCACTGACGACGAGTGGTGGTCAGTTGTCAGTGGTCCGTGGTCATTCAGTTACCAGCGATGAATTTCCACAATGCTGTACCAGCATGGCGGAAAGCAGGGCGCAAAAAAGGCCCGCAGGTGCTGTACCTGTGGGCCAGCCGGCGTGGCAGCGAAGCGCTACCACTCGTCATACAGCCGCCCGAGGTCGGGGTTGCGCTTCAGGCGTTCGACCAGGTTGCGCTTGGCGGTATAGACCTGCGCTACCCCGTCGAAGATGGTTGGGTGCCGCATGAGAATCGTGGCCGAGCGCAGCCCGTACACAAATCCCTCGACCAGCACCACGCGCTCCTGCTCGCAGCGCGCCTCGGCGATTGCGATCTGCCAGAGTTCCTGGCGGGTCAGCCGGTCGATCACTTCGTCCTCGGGCGAGATCGCGTCTTCGCCTTCCAGTGCCTGCGAAAGGCGCTCGTGCAGCAAGGCGTTGCGTGCGCAGTCGATCACAGCCGAGGTGACGCAGGTGCGCATGTAGGCCAGCAGCGCGCCGATGTTCGGGATATCCGCGAAGCGCTCGGGTGTGAGCGCCGACCACGCGCGCGCGAATGCGATGTCGGCGATTTCGTCGCCGCGCTCGAGGATGGTTGCGCTTGCGCTGCAGCGACCAGCCCAGGAAATGAGCATGGCGCGGTAGCGCGCCGCACCCTCAGCCCAGGCCTCGTCGTCGTGCTCGACAATGGCGCGCCGGAACAGTTCGTACCCATCCAGGTTGCTGTGCGAACCACCATGTGTTTGCATGAACCCTCCTGTGATCGCTGGCAGTGCGTGGCGTGCCGCGCACCGCTGGTCTGTTCCGCCCCTCATACATATCAAT
>LJCR01002054.1 GCA_001399705.1 Kouleothrix aurantiaca | reverse complement strand
ATTATTACCAAGATACCCAGTCAGTTCGCGCCCGACGGCAGCATAGGCGGGCAGCAGCGCTTTGAAGGCGATTGCGAGCGGCCAGATCAGCCAGAGCGCCCAGAACGGGAAGTGGCGGCGCGTGCGGCGCTCGCTGTCGAGCGAGATGGTGCTGCCGTCGTAGGCGGCCGATTCGGCCCAGGCGCGGCGTTTGGAATGGCACATATGGAGCTCCTTCTCAAAGGTGGGCCGGCGCGTTGTGCGCCAGCCCGCCAGCGAATTCTGCATCAGGCGGCGCGTTCGCGAATGCGCAGGGCCAGCGCGCCAGCCAGCACGGTTGCGCCGAGCCAGGCGGCTGCCGCCAGCAGCGTGGTGGCATCGGGGGCGATGAGCGGCTGGCCACGCAGCGCCTGCCAGGTGATCAGCGCCATCAGGCCGAGGTAGCTGGCCGAACCGACCCACACCAGCGCCAGCCGCCGCCGCGCGCCCAGCGCCGTTTGCGCCAGCAGCAGGCCAAGCAGCGGCACTATTTGCAGCGCATGCAGGCCGATGAAGTGGCCGATGCGCAGATCGCCGCCGGTGGTGCTCCAGCCGGTGACGGGCAGGCCAGGCCCGCCGTCGGGCACGCCGACGCTGTGCGCGCCGATCACCGGGACGTGCGCGCCGGTTTGAAGCTGGGCCATCTGCGCCGCGTTCGGACTGGTCATCAGGAAGCCCAGGCCCGCGCCAAGCAGCGTCAGCAGCAGGCCCAGCCGCAGCGACCAGGCGAAGGCGCGGTCGGGCAGGGGCTGGCGAAGGAGCAGGATGGTCGCGATCAGCTGCATGAACCAGAGCAGCATGATCATACCGCCCATAGCGCCGAACATGGCCGTGTCGAAGCTGGTGGCGTTGTTGAAGTGGCTGGTGGTGCCGCGCAGCACCTGCGCAATGACGATCGCCATTTCGGCAAACAAAATCGCCAGCGACGCGCCCGAAACCAGGCGCACCCAGAAGCGCCGGCCCTGCACAAAGGTGAGCACCCAGATCAGCGTGAACGCGTACAAACTGATCGAGACCGCGAACTTGAACGGCTTGAGCCAGGCCGGCGCGCCGGCGATTGTGCGCGGGTCGAAGAGCAGGCCCAGCACGCTGACCCCGAGCGTAATGATCATCAGCACGCCCAGCAGCGTGAGCGAGCGATTGGTGGCGTATGCGCGGCGGAGCGCGCCGAGCGGGCGGAATTGCGCTATGCGCGCCAGCCCGGTGGATGGTTGGGCGGTTTGCTGAAGCATCGCAACGGTCTCCTTACGTGTGTTCGATCTGTTGCTA
>LJCR01002053.1 GCA_001399705.1 Kouleothrix aurantiaca | reverse complement strand
GGCATAGGCAGGAGTGCTCGTTCCCATAGGTTAATTCCTCAACTATGCATACTGACGTATGCAGTTGCGCAATTTTGCATTTGGCCGCCATCTTTTTTTGCCTGCGGCAGCAAGGTATTTCTTATTTTTTTGTGAGGTTTCCGCGCAAAGCGCGGAAACCTCACAAGAAAAGAATGACTTACGATGCCGTCAGCATGATTCAGAAAGCTGCGAACCTGCTGACTCCTGACTTCTGAATATCAACGTTTCTTACATTTTAGCGCTTGAAGCGGCGCTCCCACAGCGCAACCAGGGCATTCAGCACATCGGCGGGCGGCACATCGACCTGCTGGGCCAGCGCGGTTTGCACGCCATTCGCCGCGTAGGTCGTGAAGGGGTTGTTGGCCGCGCTGGCCGCGATCGACACATTCGGATCGACCGGGCGGAAGCCGTACTGGCGCGCAAGCTCCTGCGTGGCGCTGCTCGTCAGAAACGCGCGAAACTGCGCCGCAGCCGCGCGCTCGTCGGCCTGAACCCACGCGCCATCAACCAGTGCAAACGGGTGGTCGCTCAGGATCGTCGCGGGCGGGTAGAAGATGCGCAGCTCCTGGTTCTGGCGCTGGCGGGCGGCGGCCATGCTCTGCAGGGCCAGGTTTTCGTACACCACCGCGAAATCGTACTTGGCCGGCCCTGAGCGCACCACGTCATCCATCAGCGCGCCAGTGCTGTCGTTGAAGCTGAGCACCGCGCTTTCGATCGGCGCGAGCCAGCTTTCCAGCTCGGGATTGTTGATGTCGGCGGCGCTCAGGCCAGTGCTTTTGTTGAAGAAACCGTAGGTCATGAGCAGCAGCGCCTGGGTGCCGCTGTTCGAGGTCGACGGCGAGGTGTGGCCGAATTTCACCGGCCCCCAGCTTTCACTGCCGCCCAGCGCCTTCCAGCCGGCCGGGTTCGCCAGCGCGGCCTGCAGTTCCTGCCAGAACCTGGCGGGCGGCTGCGGCCACAGCGCCCTGGCGCGCTGCTCCCAGCCCACCACCACCAGCGGGCTTAGCACCAGCGGCTGCGGGGCCTCGGCGCCCGAGCGCACCACCGGGGCGCTGAGCGCATCCAGCCACAGCGCGCTGGCCGGCGAAACAACCGTGGGCGGCGCGTCGCCACGCCAATCCTGCTGCACCAGGCGCTCGGCCAATTCGCGCGAGCCCATGCTTCTGAGCTGAATCTGGATCGGCCGGCCATTCACTGCTGGCGCGCCCGCCAGAAAGCGCTGGCTGGCCGCCTCGAACCATTCTTTCTTTTCGCTGCCGTACCAGAT
>LJCR01002052.1 GCA_001399705.1 Kouleothrix aurantiaca | reverse complement strand
GTGGCAGGCAGGGGTTGCGGATACCGGGTTTGGCGTGTGCCGGCAGGGCTTGCGGATACCGGGTTTGGCGTGTGCTGGCAGGGCTTGCGGGTTGTGGGCTCGGTGCGTTGTGCTGGCACTGTCCAGTCGCTGTTTTTCATTGTATGCTGGTGCAGGGCGTGCTGCAACCCAGAAGCGGGTAAATTGCTTGTGCTGCCACGTTCTTTTCCATGAGTCAATGCTCCAGGCGTGTGTAACATACGGCCGCACTCACACGTATACTCACTAACACTGCATGTGCAGATCACTTTTGCTTTGAATGTTGCGCATGCGCAGAAAGGAACAACCATGCTCGGTATTCTCTCGGCGGTGGGCGTCCTGATAGTCGTCATTCTGCTGCTGATCGCGATCTCGGGCTTCATCCGCTACATCCCGAACAATCGCGTCGGCGTGATCGAGAAGCTGGTCAGCGGGCGCGGCTCGGTGAAGTCGGGCTTTATTGCGCTGCACGGCGAGGCCGGCTTCCAGCCAAATGTGCTGCGCGGCGGCTGGCACCTGTTTGCGCCGTTTCAGTATCGCATCCACAGCGTGCCGCTGGTGACGATCCCGCAGGGCAAGATCGGCTATGTGTTTGCGCGCGACGGCCTGCCGCTTGAGTCGACGCAGTCGCTGGCCTCGAATATCACGGCCAGCGATTTTCAGGATGTGAACAACTTCCTGGCGAATGGCGGCCAGAAAGGCCCGCAGCGCCTGATCCTGCGTGAGGGCACCTATGCGATCAACCTGGCGCAGTTCGTCGTCATCACCGAAGACACGATCTATTACCTGCCGCTCGACCGTGGCGAGGATGCGGTGTTCAAGCGCATGGCCGACCTGATCCGCGAGCGCGGCGGCTTCCAGCCGGTGGTGATCAAGGGCGCCGACGATCTGGTGGGCGTGGTGACGGTGCACGATGGCCCGTCGCTGCCGCAGGGCGAGATCATCGCGCCGACGGTGGGCGACACCGCTGGCGAGACCGCAACCTACCACAATAATTTCCAGGACCCCGAGCGCTTTTTGCGCGCGGGCGGTATGCGCGGCCGCCAGCTGCAGGTGCTGGTCGAAGGCACCTACTACATCAACCGGCTCTTTGCCACCGTCGAGATGATTCCGAAAACAACGATTGAAGTGGGCAACGTGGGCGTGGTGGTGTCGTACACTGGCGACGTTGGCGCGGACCTGTCGGGCGAGGAGTACAAGCACGGCGAGATGGTGATGCAGGGCAACCGTGGCGTGTGGAACGCGCCGCTGCTGCCGGGCAAGTATGCCT
>LJCR01002051.1 GCA_001399705.1 Kouleothrix aurantiaca | reverse complement strand
TAGAAACACGGCTCGACGGTGGCGGGCGGGTTGACATCGGGGTCGGTGGCGCAGGTGCCGTTCGGGCCTTTGGTGCCAAGCGTCGTGCCCGCTGCTGGCTCGGGCGCGACAGGCGCGGTTGTGCTGGCGGGCGTGGTGAATTGCACGCTCTGGTCGAGCGATGCGCTGACATCCTCGCCGCCATAGCTGTAGCTGCCGCTCCAGATCAGCTCGGCGTGAAGAATGGTGCTGCCGGCCGGAATGGCCAGCACGGCCGACGATCCGTTCTGCTGCCAGGCCGCGGTAGTTCCCAGCGGGTAGGTCGCGTCGCGCAGGGCCGGGTTGGTGCTGATGAACGCGCCAACGCCGTCGACGGTGCCGGGCGCGTTTGCGCCGGCGCGCTTGCTCAGGCCCAGCGTGTTGCCGGTAAATGTCATGCCCCCCTGGGTGGGGATGCTGAAGCGGTTGCGGTACACTGCCTGGGCCGGGCGCACGCTGGTCAGCCCGCTCACAGGCAGCAGCGCTATAATCACGAAAGCAATCAGCAGGCGGCGGGTGATTGGGTACGCATGGAACGGTTGCTTCATAGAGGCCCTCACTCTGCGCTAGATGCGCCGGCGCGTGAGTGTGGCGCTGGCGCAGGCTTATGTGATGGAACGAAGGGTTGCCAAAAGAACACAGCCAGGCCGACAAAACCATCGAGCGACTGTGCGAGATGCCATAGCACGAAACCAGACGAGTGAAGCGGACAGTCTTTGCCGCGCCATCCGGGGCTGCTTCGGGCGGGTTGCGGGCGTCTGAAGCTGCCGCGCCGGATTTGGGTGCCATATTCGCCGCGCACTGCTCGCGGCCGCTATTATTTCTGTCCCTAAAACGTAGGACGCTAGTATATACTACTTTTTGTTTTAATGTGCGTTTTACCGTCTAGCGTGTTACGGCATTAGAACGGCCAAAAAGCCCTGTTTACGGCCCGTTATCCGATCGCGCGGGCTGCTACGCCGGGCCGTAGAAAGGAATTACTACACGGGCGTTTATATGATCGCGCTAGATGTTGTATGCTTATTCCACAATTTCCACAAAATGTGGATAGTTTGTAAGCGAGACGCTTAGCACAGCCGGAGAAACACCTTCCATGCCGAAAGCAAGCGCGCACCGGCGCGCATTTGGCCAGTATTTTACGCCCGCATCGGTGGTTGCCTGCGCCTACGCGCTCCTCGAAGGGCATTTACCTGCCGCGCCGCGCATTGCCGACCCAGCCTGCGGCGACGGCGCGTTTCTGCTGGCGGCGCGCGACCTTGCACCAAACGCC
>LJCR01002050.1 GCA_001399705.1 Kouleothrix aurantiaca | reverse complement strand
AAGACCCGCAGGCCCGCTGCCACGCGACGCTGGCGCTCCTCCCACTGCTCGAAGGCCCCGACATGGCGCTCGCGCTGGACATTGCCCTGACGGGCGCGTTGAATGACCTCGGCGAGATACCACCGTACGCGTGGCCGAGCTATGTGGAGCGGCTTGCGCCGCACCTCGCCACGACCGCGGCCGAAGACCTGGTCGAGCAGGTCGGCCAGATGGCCGACACGGGGCGCGACGGAGCCGCCAAAGCTGCCTGTTTCGCGATCCTGGCGCCTCGGGTCAGTCCGGGCAACCGCGAGCAGGTGCGCTATCTGGCGCAGCTCGCGCTCCAGGACCTGGGACCCGACGAGCAGGCGTACGCCAGGATCTACATCCGCGACTAGCGGCGCATATAGTTACCCACCGCATAGCGTTTTATGACGCCTGCGATGGATGTTTCCTCCGGCGCGAACCGGAGTAATGACCTACGCCGGATGGACCACTTATGCTCTCGCACCTCGATGGTTCGATAGGCTCACCATACAAGGCGGGTTCTCGGCGGGCGGCCGGACTATGGCCGGCCGGAGATTGGGCAAAGGCGACATGCCGCGCGTCGAGCAAGGTTTTCACCTCTTCCTTGCTCGTACACGCTCGCATCTCGTGGTCATGAAAGCGAGTCTGATGATTGACTGCCGCATTGACATCGGCGTGAAGGGTCAAACCGCACGCCTGGCAGCAAAACGTTTGCTGCTCGGGGCGATTGGTGCGCGAGACAAAGTGACAGCGCGAGCATTCCTGGGAGGAGTAGGCCGCCCATCCTGCCCGCGCCATCTGCCCACGTTTTTTGGCGCCCCAGGCGAGTTGCCTGGGAAGATGGGCCAGGTTCGCGGCGTACAAATAGGCGTTCATCCGGCGGGCCGCAAAGCGCATCGTGCGCACGTCCAGGTCCTCGTAGGCGACCTGATGGCCGGCATGATCGGCGTAAAACGCATTCACAGCTCGGTTGATTTCCTGTCGGACGTGGCGGGCCAGCCGTTGATTGGTCAGCGATGGCAGCTCTCTCACGCCCTTCTTTTTCAGACAGGCGCGCAGTTTGGCTTTGCGCCGCCGTTTCTCGCGGTCCCGCTGGTGCCGGCGGGCGAGCTTCCCATGGAACGTGCCGTAGCGTTTGCCGGTACTCGTGGTCAGGAAGTTCGCGATGCCCACATCCACTCCGACCACCGGCGACTCGTCCGTGGTGGTCTGATCGACCCGCTCATCCACGGTCAGCGTCAACCACCAGCCCGACGGCTTGCGCGTGAGCGTCATGCTGGTGG
>LJCR01000205.1 GCA_001399705.1 Kouleothrix aurantiaca | reverse complement strand
CGTGGCAACCTATGGCCCCGAGCGCACCGTGGCGGTGAATAATTTGCTTGGCAACGAGCATGCCCGCTCGGCCGACCAGGCTGCCGAGATGTGCCGTGCGTACGGCGTACGGCTCTACTACACCTGGAAAGACACCGATGGCCGCTCGTGCTGGGGCACGACGGTTCCCGAGCACATTCGCGCGCTCTACGCACACGACTACGGCGCGCCGGGCGAGGCGCGCCAGGCCAGCGATCGAGATGACCTGGTCGTCACGCTGGCCGAGGGGCGCGGGCAGTGGCCGGGAAATGGTGCAATGTTTTGTACATCGGGTGGCAAGAGAGATACGAGCAACGTCCTGCTGCGCGCAGCGGCGAATCTCGACGCCGCCGATGTCGTCGTCCAGCTCGCCGAGGCCCGCGGCCAGTGGCCCGGGAACGGCGCGATGTTTTGCACCGACCGAACCAAGACGAAGCCCACTGACGTGCTGCTGCGCGGTGGGCAGCTACCGCTCCCGCCGGTTCCGGGCAAGCGGCGTGTTTTCCGCACCGGCGAGCGCGGCGCGGAGGGGCATCGCCGCTCGCTCAAGCCGGCCTGGCAAACTCGGCTCGCCACGCCAACGCGCGAATCGCTCGTGCTCTGGGAGCGCCCACTGCTTCAGCTCAGCGACGACGAGCTGTGGGGCTACGTGATCCGGCACCAGATTCCAATTCCTGCGCTGTATTGGGGATTAGGACGCGATAGCTGCTCGTTTTGCGTGTGGAAGTCCTGGGAAGAAGTGTGCCTGATCGGGCTCATGTACCCGCGCCCGCTGGCGCGCCGGGTGGCCGCTGAACGGCGGATGGGACACGTCGTCAACCTCAGCTTTCGCTACGGCGACCACGTCGGCTATCAGGCGGTTTGGGCGTTTCTCTACGGTGATTTTGTCGACCAAGCCACCATCCCCACGCCTCGCCCCGAAGCGGTCGAGACCATGCTCGTCTGGTGGCGCTCCGGCATCTATCACCGCCCACCGGAGGGGATTATTATGCTCGGAGCGCCGGAGGTGCCAGCGGGCTTTGACATCACCGAGCTGCCATCCCAGAGTGCCAGGCCATCGCGCGCACGCGCGCCTCTGCCGTGCGATGTATGAATGGGCATGCAGGGCCAATCTGGGTGGCAAGCTGCTCAACGAAATGATCCCTAATGTAGGAGCACAAGGTCTATATCTCGATACCTCGGCGAGACCGAGCCGAAGCAATTCTACACGCTCGACAGCCGCCAGGTCAGCGTGAAGGCCGGCCCGAAGACGCGGACGCACGCGGAAATGCTGGATCTAGGTGCAGCCTGCGTCGGGAGATCGAGAAAGCAAAAGTTTCGTTTCGTGCGGTGAGGTGTCAATATGCCCGATAGAGTACAACGCAGTATGCTGCACGCCCTGGCGCCGCTGCTCGCCGCCGAGCTGGCGCATCAGACTGGCGAGACCTGGAGCATGCGGCCGGCCAATGTGGATGATGACCAGGCGAGATCGTCGCCGATGCCGACAGGCAGTGGTGACGATCGAGCGAGCGCGCGAACCTGGTCGCCTGGTGCTGGAGGAGAGCTTCTGGTTGGACTGCGAGGTTGGGGCGCACATCGCGACGATCGAGACCGTAAGCGCAAGCGGTCGGTGTCTGCGATCGGATGCCAGCGCAGCTCGCGCGCACGATCGTCGATCGACTGCTGCCGGCCTACCGCGTCGAGCTGGCTGAGGTTCGCCGGCGCAGATGGGCGGCGCTAGCAGCGCATGAGCGTGAGGAGCAGCTTGCCCGCGAACTGGCCGCGGTAGCTGGCGGTCGCTTCTACGCCGGCCAACACAACCTCTTCCACGGTGTCGCAGTGAAGGGGCGCGTTGCTGATAATCATGGCGTTTGGCTGGAGTTGGACGATCTCGCGCCGGAGACCGCTCGGCGCATCCTGGAGCTGATTCGCCAGGTTCGAGGCCATTGAGCAACGAGAACAGGAAGGATCATCTATGCAGCTAGAGCTAACCTTGACCGCGATCCAGGCGGCGCTGCGCGATGACACGATTGCGCGGCTGCCTGTGGGTGCGCTGTCCGCACCGCTGGCGACGGCGTTGGAGCAGTGCGATAACCAGCTTCTCGCAGTGCTGGTGCGCGACCTGGAGGATTATGCTAATCCCAGGAGCGAGGTGGGCGAAACCAATCTACGGGCCGCGCTGAATACGATCATCGCCGCCGGCGAGCAGCGACTCGGACGCGATACCTTTTGGGCGCTGATTAGCGAGTATGAATAGCCTGAGTACAGCGACTCCTTCGGCATGTCGCCGAGGGAGCGAACTGCATTACAGGAATTGTTGGCAAAGGTGGTGAACGTTACTGAATACGCCAGTCAAACCGAAGGAATATGTCCGTTACCGAATGATAGCGCATCGCAACAGGGTCCCAGCTAAACAGTTCCCATATCTTTCTGATAGGCGTATTCCGTAAGGGGAGGACATTAGCACTCCCCAGCAGATCGCACCTATCGGGATCTGTTTGTAAGCTGTTCCAGTATCTATCGAGAGCGCTACCGATCAGTTGCGGAAACGCATCCAAAAGCTCAATATCGATGATCTGGAATCGTCGATTAGGATTCGTTGTTGCTTGACCGTGTGCTGCGAAATGACGGAGTGCGACCAAATCATCAATGCTGTACCTTCCGTAATTCGTAACAGCTAGGACACCAGGGGTTGTGTGCTTGGGTGATGCTGAGAAAAGGTAATTGATACCTGCCTCCAGGTTACGGCCTTTGTTGCCGTCGTGTCCTGCATATCCCAACAAGCAGCGGCCAAGCAATTCAATGCTCGATAGGCACAGACCGACTGCTGGTAGATAGGTTACGGGCCATGGCTGGGGAGCAGTGACGTTGGGAAACTTCAGCAACCAATCGACGCTTTCGCATGTATCGTGAATAACGCCAAGCATGTATGCTGCCTTGATCGCAATTGGGGGCCACTCAGGGTTGCCGCCTACTTCATCGTTTAATTGACGCCATCTGTCCTGATGATCTATAGCAACGGTAGTCTTGGCAAAAATGACTGGAGGCGCCATGGTATACCTCTTCTTCTGACGATATGGGATATTTACAATGCTTGGCTCGTAGCTCAAACGTTCAGGGTTGTATCTCTTTTGCGAGGCAGTTAGGGAGAGTTGACTTCGATGGGCCACTTTCCAACGGCCAGGATTCAGCCACTGTGCAGTCCACACCAGCAAAACCGACGTTGCTACTGACCGCGTTGTGTGTCAACTTTCAGCCGAATCAGGAAACATTCCCTGTATTTGCTCGAAGTGTAAATTGTTTACTGCCTGTATCAGTTGGACGAGGTAAGCAATATCCTCTTGGATAGATTCGCCTATGTCTCCAAGGACAAGCTCAGAATTGTCGAACATCCTCTTGTAGGCATTGACGATTTGGAGCAGCACAGAAAAGCCCTTTTCAACCTCGGACATATCGATAGGTTCAGCAAAGACAGCCGAAGGATCATTGATATGCTTGCGTTCGAGGTGAGCTAGTATCCGGTCGCGTTGTGCTTTGACGTTTTCCAGTAATGGTTGAAATGCGCCAAGTTGTGCTCTGTGACGCGCTACGAGTTTCTGTAGATCGTCCTTGGTTATACGTGGAAACGCACGAGGTGTTTGGATCGCACAGTTGAGCAGGTAGTCGATCGAGATCGAGTCCGGGTTTGGCATGACAACCTTGGAAAAGCTGATCAAGGACTCGCGCAAGCATGCTTCATAAGCTCCTGCAAAGAAATATCGTGCGGAAGTGAGTTGACGCTTGGTATATGCGTTACGAAGATTTTTGACAATATTGAAAAAGAGCATCCCCCTCAGTAGCTCGTTTGAGAGGTAGCCAAGGATAGCTTCGATCTTGTCCTGGCCAGCGCCCATGCTGTCAACCTCCAAATTCAAGTGGGCCTCTTCACTATAGGGAGCTTAACCAAATAATTCCTAAAAATCTATCATGCTTATGTGGAGATGTCAAAGGTTCTATACAGCTATATAAGGATCAATCTAGCTGCAAAGGGTTCTCAGTCCTGATGAGCAAGTCCAGATTGCATTCTAATCTCCAATGTGGTTTGTGGCGCACCCCTGTCAAGCTGCTTTTTTCGGTTTTCTCTCGCGAGATTTTGGGCGATACCAGGGGCTGGTTGAACCATGGGATCGCATGGGAACAGGTTGGTCAGAATCCAGTCGCGTCGCCCGATCGGGCCAACTCACGCCTGACTGTCGTGCAGGTGGTCATCGAGAGCCATAAGCGCTGCTTGCGTGGCACGAGTATCAGGATGCTCCGGCCCCAGCACTCGCTCACGGATCACCAGGGCGCGTTCGTAGAGTGGGCAAGCCTCCGCATACGCCCCCTGATTGTCTAGCAGCACAGCTAGGTTGTGCAGGCTGAGGGCCGTTTTGGGATGGTCTGGTCCTAGCGTTCGCTCACGGATCGCCAGAGCACGTTCGAGGAGGAGGCGAGCGTCTGCATACGCCCCTTGCGCGGCTAGCAGCGCAGCGAGGTTATTCAGGCTATGTGCAGTAGTAGGGTGATCCGGCCCCAGCACCCGCTCGCGGATCACCAGGGCGCGTTCGTAGAGTGGGCGGGCCTCGGCGTACGCCGCCTGACTGTCTAGCAGCGCGGCTAGGTTGTGCAAGCTGGTAGCGGTGTTAGGGTGGTCTGGCCCTAGCACTTGTTCGCGGATCGCCAGAGCACGTTCGTAGAGCGGGCGAGCCTCAGCGTACACTCCCTGTGCCTTTAGCACTGCCGCCAGATTGTTCAGGCTCCTCGCGAGGTCAGGGTGGTCCGATCTCAGTACCTGCTCGCGGATCGCTAGAGCACGTTCGTAGAGCGGGCGGGCCTCGGTATACGCTCCCTGTGCCTTTAGCACTGCCGCCAGATTATTCAGGCTTCTCGCAGTATCGGGGTGGTCTGGCCCTAGCGCTTGTTCGCGGATCGCCAGAGCACGTTCGTAGAGCGGGCGAGCCTCAGCATACGCTCCCTGTGCCTTTAGCAGCGCGGCGAGGTTATTGAGGCTCATCGCGGTATCGGGGTGGTCTGGCCCTAGCGCTTGTTCGCGGATCGCCAGAGCACGTTCGTAGAGCGGGCGAGCCTCAGCATACGCTCCCTGTGCCTTTAGTGCCACCGCGAGGTTGGTCATCAGCATCGCTACTAGGGCGATGTGCTAGTTAAAATGGTTTGACATTCGAGCCTCCAGGTGCTACAGAGAGACTCTCTGACGGTCAGCTCTTTCACACCTGGAGGATTGTGATGATAACCGATTTCGATGACTTTGTGACGT
>LJCR01002049.1 GCA_001399705.1 Kouleothrix aurantiaca | reverse complement strand
GACACCGGACTCGGCATGGCGGCCGAGGTGAAGGAGCATCTCTTCGAGCCATTCTTTACGACCAAAGGCCCGGGCCATGGCACTGGCCTCGGCTTAGCTGTGGTATTTGGCGCTATCGCCCAGAACGGCGGGCGTATCGAGGTATATTCCGAAACCGGCTATGGTACGACGTTCAAAATCTACCTGCCCTGCGTCGATGAGCCTGCCCAACAAAGCGAAGAAACGGTGTACCTGATCGAAACCGGGGGCAACGAAAGCATTCTGCTGGTGGAAGACGACGACGCCGTGCGCCACTTCGCCGTGAGTGTGCTGGCGCGCGAGGGGTATCGTGTCCATGCCTTCAGCACAGGCACAACCGCGCTTCAGGCGCTTGACACGATTGGCACAGCGGTGGACCTGCTGCTCACCGATGTGGTGATGCCCGACATGAATGGCCGCGAGCTTGCGGAGCGTATGCAGCAGCGGCAGCCTGGTTTGCGCGTGCTGTTTGTTTCGGGCTATACCGACAATGTGATTGTGCAGCACGGCGTGCTCAAGCCAGGTGTGCAATTCCTCGCCAAGCCTTATTCGGTCAGCGGGCTGGCGCGGCGCGTGCGCGAGGTGCTCGGCAGCCCACACCCATGAAGAAGTGCGCTATGCACGCGGCGGCTGAGCCGAGCCGAAGCGCAGCCCATCCACCAGCAGCGCAACCATGCGCCGCGCGTACGCCAGGTCGTCCTGCGCCGAAAGGCACAGGCTGCCCACCGCGCGCAGCAAGTCGTCGGGCTCGACATCGCCGCGCACTTCGCCTGCGCTCGCGGCCGCCTGAAGCAGTGCCTGCAGCGCCGGGCGCAGGCGCGCGTCGAAATAGGATGGCAAGCTGGCGTAGGCTGGGTCGCCTGAGTGCAGGGCGCTGGCAAGCCCGCGCTTGGTTGCAATGAAATCGACATAGCGCTGCAGCCAGAGCGCCAGCGCCTCGGCTGGCTGGTGATCGGCTGCCAGCAGTGGCGCAGCATCCGCGCACGCATCGACCTGCTGGCGAAACACGGCTACGATCAGGTCTGAGCGCTGCGGAAAACGGCGGTACAGCGTGCCGATCCCCACGCCCGCCCGCGCCGCGATTTCGCGCACTGGTGCTTCCACCCCCGAGCGCGCAAACACTTCCAGCGCCGCGTCCACAATCGCATCTGCGCTGCGCTGCGCGTCGGCGCGCAACGGCCGCGCTACGCTTTCCTCGCGCCCGGCTTGATTGTTTTCTTCAGCTACCATCGTATCTTTATTCATGATTTTATAGGGCTTACGCGGTGTCT
>LJCR01002048.1 GCA_001399705.1 Kouleothrix aurantiaca | reverse complement strand
TGATAATGTTTATAAAAACAGCTATCACCAGGGGACGGGCGGCTTTGCCGCCCGTCCCCTGGTGATAGCTGCCCGGCGAAGCCAGGACCGGAACCTGCCTTTACGACCGCACAAAAATACCAAACTGCTCAAGCAGCTGTGGCCGGCTCTTCAGCGCCACACGCGCAATCAGCTTGAAATCGCTGATCCAGGATTTCAACTCCTTCGCGGCCAAATCACGCTCGTACGTCGACTCTTGCGCAAGGCCGCGCTGCTGAAGACTCGCCGCGTGGTGCTCTCGCACCGCATCCATCAGCTGAACCCCGGCTTCGAGCTGTTCCCGCGTGATCGTAAATTCTGCCAGGCGTGCAGCAATTGCTGGGGTGGCCAGCGCCGTAGCATAGAAATCGCGGGCTTGCCCTAACCAGCCTGCCAGCGTGCGCTTTCGCGGGCCAAGCAGGTGCAACGCCTGAAGTGTACCCTGATCGGATTGAAAGGCTACACGTGCGAGTGTGATATGGGCGCGATAGGTTTGCTGTGCCTGCTTCCCAGCTGCGCCCAGGGCATTGGTTGTGCCACGCAGGCCGCCATACCGGTTTATTTTGTGCTGGCAAAGCGCGCTCAGGTTGTTCGAAAGTATCTCGCCTTCGTCAAGCCGCTCGGCAGTGAAGCCGTGCGCGGCCAGCGCATCGCGAATGTCGGGATTTGCACGCGTGTTCACGAGCAGCACGCGCGCGCTCATTAGCTGGCGTTCGATCATTTCGCTCGAAAAGCTCATTCCATGCTCCTTGTGTGTGATGTTGGATGTATGGTTGATCGTGGGGTTGCTGGTTGAAAGAGCCAAGGATCGCCTGCCTGTACCTGCCCATTTCCTGCATGTCAATTTCGGTTGCACGCACTTGCAGCCAGATTATTTCTCCCAAATAATGCCATTGCATGCTTGCATCGCAATCTTTTGTTCCAAAAAATGCCATTGCATGCTTTCATCGCAATCTTTTGTTCCGAAAAATGCCATTGCATGCTCGCATCGCAATCTTTTGTTCCGAAAAATGCCATTGCATGCTTGCATCGCAATCTTTTGTTCCGAAAAATGCCATTGCATGCTTCCATTTAATTTTTCAGGAAATGGCCAATACAGAAATTCATTTGTTTAGGTTGTGAGAGTGCATGGTGCAAAATATCCTTGTGCAGCCCCGCTTGCAGACAAGAATACTTTACACCGAACACTGCCTCAATAGGAGTTGGGTCGCATGATTGTCAGGATACGTACGTACCAAACTCAATGATACGTGTACCAAAAGTACTACCAGGC
>LJCR01002045.1 GCA_001399705.1 Kouleothrix aurantiaca | reverse complement strand
CGCCGGCGCTGGGCTGCGGCACCAGTTCGCCACCCACCAGCACGCCCGGCACATTCGTCACAAACACCACCTCGGCGTCGTGAAGCGCCCCGGCAATCGCGCCAGCGGCTTCGTCGGCATTCACGTTATACGTGCCATCCGGGCCGAGCGAAATCGGCGCGACGACGGGCACCACACCTTGCGCCAGCAGGTCGCGCAGCAGCTCGGCGCGCACCGCCACTGGCCGCCCCACGCGGCCCAGGTCGCCAGCCGGGTGCGCAGCCTTCTCCACACGGATCAGCCCGCGATCCACACCCGACATCCCGAGCGCGTCGGCACCAGCGGCGAGCAGCGCAGCCACCAGGCGCGTGCTGACCATGCCGCACAGCACCATCTCGGCAGCGTGGAGCGCCGTGTCGTCGGTGTAGCGCAGGCCGGCCACAAAGCGCGGCTCGCCGCCCAGCGCCGTCTGGATCTGCCCGATCTCCTTGCCGCCGCCGTGCACCAGCACCGGCTGCGGGCGCAGGGCCGCCACAGCCCGCGCCAGATCGGCCACGAAGGCCGGGTCGTCGAGCTCGTTGCCGCCGATTTTGAGGACGAGGGTTGAATGCTGAGTGTTGAGTGTTGAGTTCGATTCCATCAATTGGCTATCTAACCTCGCTGGTGGTTTTGACGATCGCTGTGAGAATAGATTCTTGCTACCTTACACAGTTGATGTACATAGCCTTCGGCAGAGTGGTACTCATTCTTTTCTTTGTGTGAGATTTTCCGCGCTGTGCGCGGAAAATCTCACACAACAATAGTCGTTCTACCTTGCTGCCGCAGGCAAACGCAGCAGTAGAATGCAAAGTGTTTCAAAACGTAGCACTCAACACTACGCGAGACCAGTGGTCTCGGGCAGGCCAAACATCAGGTTCATATTCTGGATGGCCTGGCCGGCCGCGCCCTTCACCAGATTGTCGATGCTGGAGACGACGATCAGCATGCCCGGCTGCGCAAGCGTCAGCGAGATCGTGCACATATTCGTGTGCGCGGTGTGGCCGATTGTGGCGAGCTGGCCGGCCGGCAGCACCCGCACAAATGGCTCGTCGGCATACATCGCCTCGTAGTAGGCGCGGATCTGCTGGTTGCCCCAGTTGGCCGGCACGCGCACATAGATCGTGCTCAGGATGCCGCGATTGATTGGCAGCAGGTGCGGCGTGAAGATGATCGTTGGGCCAGTGGCGCCAAGCTGCGGGGCGTGCGCCTGCGCGATGCGCGCGGCTTCCTGCTCCATCTCGCCGACGTGGCGGTGCACATGGCCGACGCTATAG
>LJCR01002047.1 GCA_001399705.1 Kouleothrix aurantiaca | reverse complement strand
CGCCGAAAACCGCGCGCTGCACATACAGATCGCGGCCGAACCGGGCGCGGTCGCAGCGCTGGCGATACCGTGGGAATTGCTGGTGCTGCCGATGGGCTGGGGCGCAGCCGGCGCGCGCGCCAGCGACGATTTTGTGCTGCTCCAGCCCGACATCTCGCTGGCGCGGCAGGTTGATACGTGGGGACGCGCGCCAGCCACGGCACTGGTGCGCCCGCTCGACATCCAGGCTTTTGCCGCCGCACCCAGCGATGCCCATCCCATTGATGTGGCAGCCGCGCGCGACTCCTACGCCGATGGTGCGGATCGCTGGTTCACAGGCCCGGCGACGCTGGCGGGGATGTATGCGCGCCTGCGCTTCAGCCAGCCGCAGATCGTTCACCTGCTGTGCCACGGCGAGATCAGCGAGACCGGAATTGGCCAGCGCTGCAACCTGCTGCTATGCCACAGCGACGGGCGGGCGCAGCGCGTCGCGCCGCACGTTGATCAGCGGGTCTTGCTCGGCGAGTTGGGTGAGCGCGGCATGAAGCGCGCGGCGCTCGCCCGCGTGGTGCGGCACCACCAGCGTTTCGAGCGTTGGCGGGGCAAACCAGTGCTGCTTGGCATCAGGCCGCGCCACGCCGATGGTGTCGCCGATCTGAATATCGCCAAGGCCCCACAGCTTGCCGATCTGCCCGGCGGCGACCGACTGCGCCTGCGTCGCCGCGCCGTGCCCGAACACGCCAAGCGCAGTCACGCGCCCTTCCCTGCCATTGCCAAACTGAAGGCGCTCGCGCACATGGAGCGTGCCTGAAAACATGCGCGCATACGCGATCTTCTCGCCAGTCGGCCCGCGCTCGACTTTGAAGACCGTGCCGGCGAGCGGGGCGTGGGCATCGCCGTCGCGGGCGGGCAGCAGCTCCTTGATCCCGGAAATCAGCGCATCCACGCCCGCGCCCGTGATCGCCGAGCCGACGAAGACCGGGTGTACCAGCGCTCGCTGGGTCTGTGCCGCAAGCTCGCAACGCAGCCGCGCATACGAAATGGCTGTCTCGTCAGCGACGTAGGCCGCCAGCAAGGCATCGTCGCGCTCGGCCAGTAGCTCGACAAGCTGGCTTGCAAACTCGGCATCGGCGGGGCCGAACGGCACAGCCTGCGCATCGCGCGAGCCTGTTTCAACCGCGTAGCTCATGGCCACGATCGCGGGCGACAGGCGCTCGCGGATGCTTGCCAGCACGCGCTCAGCATCCGCGCCGCGCCGGTCGATCTTGTTGATGAACAAGAGTGTTGGGATTCGCAGCCGCTGCAGCACGCGC
>LJCR01002046.1 GCA_001399705.1 Kouleothrix aurantiaca | reverse complement strand
CCAGCTCCTGCATGTGGTGCAGCGACACCACCGCCAGCCAGCAGCCATTCAGCACAAACGTGGTTAGCAGCCCAATGTCATACCACAGCGGCACCGGTGGTCGCTCGCGCAGATGCACCAGATCTGTTACCAGATAGAGCGCGTTTGGGAAGAACAGGAGCCAGAGCGCCCCGGCTGGCAGCGCCAGCCACCACGCTTGTGGCCGGCGGCGCTGGCTCGCCACAGCCCACAGGCTCGCCAGGTAAGGCACCCATGCCAGCATCAGGTTCCACACCAGAAACACCAGGCTCAGCCGATCGTAGCGCACAATTCGCGCTGCCAGCAGGCCAAGCGTCAAGGCGCTGCCAAATGCCAGGGCATAAAATGAGTGCCGCTTCAGAAACATGTGGAGCTGCCTGATTTGTTGCCGCATAGAAATTCTCGCTTCACTGGCTGCAATGATGTTCTGCGATGAAGCGCTGGCCGGGCGCATTCACACGGCTCACTGTAGCACAGCGCCTTGCGTGCCACAATAGCCTGTGGATGATAAAGAGATTAGTTCATTCCCGGCAGTGCGCCAAGCCCTCAAGACCCAATCAGGCCGCACCCAGGTGCTTGACGTGCGCCTGCCGTTCTGCTAGCCTTCAAGCCAGCGCCGCACAGCCTGGCGGCAGTGATAGACATGAGACTATGATTGCAACACTGCTGGTCGAAGATAATGAACGCCTGCGCCCAGCCCTGGCGGCAGGCCTGAACGCCACCGGCGCGGTGCAGGTGGTGGGCGATTGCGGCAGCGGCGAGGATGCGCTGTCGGCCTGCCTCGCAGCCCCGCCCGAGGCGATTTTGATGGATGTGCAGCTCGCCGGCCGTATGAACGGCATCGAGGCGGCGGTCGCGATCCGCCGTGAGTTCCCGCGCCTGCCGGTCGTGTTCTACTCAATCCAGGACGACGATGCCTACTATCGTGCCTTCCAGCGCTCGGGCATTCTGAGCCACTACGCCTATGTGCGTAAATCGAACTTCCTGCTGCCGCAGATGATCGTCCCGCTGCTGCGCGACGCCGTCAGCGGGCGCAGCTTCATCGACCCCGACATCGAGTCGCGCGTGCAGGAAGTGCGCGAGAAAGACGCCCAGTCGCCCATGGCGCTGCTGGAGCCGAACGAACAGGCGGTGGCGCGCATGCTGGCGCAGGGCATGAGCAACGAGCAGATCGCCGCGCGGCTCGGCTTCCGCGACAAGCGCAGCATCAGCCGCACGAACGGGCAGATCTATGCCGCCTGGGGCCTGGCCGACACCACCACCGACGAAAAAGT
>LJCR01002044.1 GCA_001399705.1 Kouleothrix aurantiaca | reverse complement strand
GCGCTATGGCCCGAGCGCGCTGTTCATCTCGGCAGGTGGCTACCACCACCACATTGGCCTAAATGTGTGGGCAGGCGTGGGCGCGCCGCCGCCGCCGGCTGGCTCGGCAGGCCTGCGCTACTTCGTGGTAGAGCTGCCAAACGCCAGCGCGCTTGAGCAGGCCGTCGGGCGCGTGCGCGAAGCCGGGCTGGCCAGCGAGCAAACCTCCGAAGGCATCATCTTGCGCGATCCTTCCGCAAATCAGCTTGTTCTTGCGGTACGGCCCAGCCGCGGCTAAGCACGCCGCGCACAAAAGTCACGGCCCGCCTGAGCCATCGGGCGGCTGTTGGGTGTTCTCTGAAACTGGCCGAACAGCGTCGTTCTGCCCGCGAACTTGGGAAAGGAATGCAGTATGTCGCGCCAGCGCGTGATCGTCATTACTCTGGGCGTGATGCTCAGCCTGTTTATGGCCTCGATGGAGAATCGACCGTCGTGGCGACGGCGATGCCCACGATCGTCAGCCAGCTGGGCGGGCTCAGCAGCTATAGCTGGGTGTTTTCGGTGTACATGCTCACGTCAACCACCACCGTGCCGCTGTATGGCAAACTTTCCGACCTGTACGGGCGGCGGCCGATCTATGCCATCGGCATGATCCTGTTCCTGATCGGCTCGGCGCTGTGTGGCATGTCGCAAAGCATGAACCAGCTGATCGCGGCGCGCGCGATTCAGGGCCTGGGCGCGGGCGGCGTGCTGCCGCTGGCATTCATTATCATTGGCGACCTGTTTACGTTCGAGCAGCGCGCGCGCATCCAGGGCGTGTTCTCGGGCGTGTGGGGTGTGTCGTCTGTGATCGGCCCGCTGCTGGGCGGCTTTCTGGTCGACCAGATTTCGTGGCACTGGGTATTTTATGTCAATCTTCTGCCGGGAACGATCGCGCTGATCCTGGTCTGGCGCGCCTGGCAAGATCAGCCGCGCGCCGCCAACGCCCCGCGCCCCAGCGTCGATTACCTGGGCGCGGTTCTGCTGACCGCTGGGGTTGTGGCGCTGCTGGTAGGACTGGGCGAGCTTGGCACGACGATTGGCTGGGTTGCGCTTGGCGGCGCGGCGCTGCTCCTCGGGCTGCTGGCGTATGTCGAGCGCCGCGCGGCCGACCCGGTGCTGCCGCTCGCGCTGTTCCGCGACCGCATGTTTGCGGTGGCGTGCGCGCATGGCGTGCTGGCGGGCTGCGCGATGTTCGGCAGCGCCTCGTATGTGCCGCTGTATGTGCAGGCCGTGCTCGGCACCAGCGCCACCGTAGCCGGCGCGGCGATCATG
>LJCR01002043.1 GCA_001399705.1 Kouleothrix aurantiaca | reverse complement strand
TCCCCTAACCCCTGCGCTGAAAGCGCACTAGGGTCGTTCCGTGTCGTCGGGCGGGGCCGACATCATGTCGTGGGCTTGCGGGCTGGCTTCCAGGTGCCCCATATCGTTGATCGGCCCCAGCTCCCAGCGGCCATCCTCGCAGATCGCCACCGTGATCGACGTGTTGCCGATGTGGAGGCGGTAGGGGTTGACGCCGCGTTTGTCGCGGGCGGCATGGAGCAGAACGGCGCGCACCGGGCCGCCGTGCATCACCAGCGCCAGCGCCTGGCCCGCATGCTTGTCGGCGAGCTGCTCAACCGCGCCAACCACGGGCGAGTACAGGTCGAGAAAGCGCTCGCCGCCGCCGCGCGCCACATCTTCGCCCGATTGTATGCGCGCGTAGGTTTCGCCGTCGCGCGCGCGCACCTCGGCGCTGGTCAGCCCGCTCCAGCTGCCGACGTCGATTTCGCGCAGGGCGGGGAGTGGCTGGGGAGGCAGATCGGCCGCCTGCCCAAGGATGCTGGCAGTTTCCCAGGCGCGCTGTAAATCGCTGCTGAAGATGGCATCGAAGCGCGGGCCGCGAGTGCCGATTCGTTCGGCCAGGCGGCGCGCCTGCGCCCGGCCAATCGCGTTGAGTGGAATATCGGCGTGCCCCTGCCAGCGGCCCGTTAGGTTCCAATCGGTTTCGCCATGGCGAATCAGATACAGGGTTGTTTTCACGATCTTCTCTTGTACAAGCCGACCGTGCTTGAGTATAGCATTGCTCTATGGCAACGACAAGCACACAAAGCGCAATTCATATGACAGTTACGTCACCATTCAGCGCCCGCGCCGCCGCAGCATGCCCACCACGCGCACGCGCAGCGTTTGCAGCTCATCGAGCCGCAGCAGCGCCGCCACCTCGCCCACCTCGGTTTCAACCGTGCGCCAGCGATTGCGCGCCGCCAGCTGCGGGTGATCCCAGAACTCCTGCACCGAATTGAGCCGCGCATTCGCGACACCAACACGCTCAAGCAACGCCACAACCTCGGCGGCGCTCAAGGTCGCAAAGCGCGCTTCAATAATCGCGTGCAGCGCGGCGCGATTCGCCAGCCGCAGCGGATTTGTTGCAAAGCGCGGGTCGCTCGCCAGGGCGGGCTGGCCCAGCACCTCGGCGCAGAAGCGCGCCCACTCGCGGCTGTTCTGAATACCCAGGAAGATGGTCTTGCCGTCGCCGCAGGCGAACGGCCCATACGGCGCGATCACGGCGTTGCTTGCGCCAGTGCGCGCGGGCGGCTGGCCGCCATAGGCGGTGTAATAGGCGGGGTATCCCATCC
>LJCR01002042.1 GCA_001399705.1 Kouleothrix aurantiaca | reverse complement strand
AGTAGGCAATGCCCGCAAACTCGGTCATGAGCGAGATGCCCGGGCCAGAGGTAGCAGTCATCGCGCGCGCGCCAACCCAGCCAGCGCCCACGACCATGCCGATCGCGGCCAGCTCGTCTTCGGCCTGCACAATCGCGTAGGTTGGCTCGCCGGTCTCGGGGTCGCTGCGCAGGCGTGGCGCGTACTCGTTGATCGCGTCGACCAAGCTGGTCGAAGGCGTGATCGGGTACCAGGCCACCACGGTTGCGCCGCCCATCAGCGCGCCCAGGCCGCCGGCCGAGTTGCCGTCGATCAGCACCTGGCCGGTCGTCATATTCAGCCGCTCGACGCGGTACGGATCGCTCTTCTGCAGGTTTTCGCGCGTCCAGTCGCGGGCGGCTTCAACCATTTGGAGGTTGAGCTTCACCGCCGAGGCTTTGCCGCCAAAGTGGAAGTTCAGCGCGGCGACGATCTCATCCATCTCGATGCCGAGCAGCTCGACCAGCGCGCCAACATAGGCCATGTTGGCGACATAGTCTTTCAGCTTGGGTGGCGGGGCAACCTGCTTGAGCAGGTCTTTCAGCGGGATGGCGTAGCTGGTGACATCGGCGCGCGGGCTGGCGAATTTGATATCGTCGGGGTGGATGCACACGCCGCCAGCGGGCAGCGCGGCCAGGTCGTCGTCGGCGGTTTTCGCGTTAAAGGCGACGGCGATCTCGGTTCCTTCGCGGCGGGCAACGTAGCCATCTTTGCTCACGCGAATGGTGTACCAGGTCGGCAGGCCGGCGATGTTCGACGGAAACAGGTTTTTACCACTGACTGGGATGCCCATTTTGAAAATGGCGCGGATGAGGGTGTTGTTCGCGGTCTGGCTACCAGAACCGTTCACGGTTGCAGCAACAATCGCAAAATCGTTGACGATTGGCGCCCGAGCGGCGTCGCTCGCCTGCTGCGCTGCGGGCTGGGCTTCAATAACACTCATGTCCTGACTCCACAGATGCGAAAGGGGGCGAATCAAAAAGTGCCGAATGCAGTGGGCCTCGCGGCCCGACCAGCGACTCGACACCATGTTGGCTGGCCGCCATGGCCTCCCTAACCTACACGAATATAACGCTGTGATCAGGCCAATCGATGCGCCATGATTCACAAACGGGCTTTATTATAGCACTTTCTTCATGTGTATCATAATCAATTCGCTATGAATTGTGCTGCGGCGAGAAAAAAGGAGCCTCGGGGCAGCCTGGTCGCCCCAAAGCTCCCGGTTCTGCCGGCGTGCTGCCAGCAGTGTATCGCTAGCGGGTTTGCGCGCTCGGGCGG
>LJCR01002041.1 GCA_001399705.1 Kouleothrix aurantiaca | reverse complement strand
GTGGGCGAAATAGACTGGCGCACCCTTCGATACGGGGCTGCGCCGCTACTCAGGATGCGCTCACACGCTTTGGATGTCAGGTCGCGACGTGCCGCGTGTGGGCGAAATAGACTGGCGCACCCTTCGATACGGGGCTGCGCCGCTACTCAGGATGCGCTCACACGCTGCTGTTAAGTTTCTATATCAGGACTTGCCGCTGACGAAATCTTTCGGGCGCTGCGGGATGAAATCAACGCTGGCGAAAACGCGGCCGATCGCCTGCTGAAGCTCCATCGCGCGGTAGATAAACGCTTCGCCGGTGCGCGGATCGCGAAACTGGTAGAGCTGCTGCGGGTCAATATAGCTGGAATTCATCATGGTGACAAATTCCAGCGGCTGGCCATTGCGCAGCGGCACCAGCGTCGCGTCGTCGCGCAGCAGCTCCAGGTAGGTATGTAGCGCTGGAGCGGGCCTGGCCGGCTCGGGCGCGGCTGGCGCGGGCTGCGGCGCGGCCTGGGGAATAAGCATGCCGCACAGCGCGCCGTCGAGCGTGAGCAGCACGGTTTTGCCGGAAGCGCGCAGCGCCGCCACGGTGGCCCGCCAATCGGCCGGCGGGTGGGCCAGGTCAATCATGTCCATGGCTGTTTTCCTTACTTCAGCGCGTCGAGCGCCATGTTCAGTTCCAGCACATTCACGCGCGGCTCGCCCAGGAAGCCGAGCTGCCGGCCTTCCGTATGCGCGGCCTCCAGCGCGCGCACCTGCGCCACGTCGAGGCCACGCGCCTGCGCGACGCGCGCCACCTGGTAGTCGGCGGCGGCCGGGCTGATCTGCGGGTCGAGGCCGCTGGCCGACGCGGTGACCAGATCGACCGGGATCGGCGCGGTGTTCGCGGGGTCGGCCTGCTGCAAAACCTTGATGCGCGCCTGGATTGCTCCGTCCGGCCCGATCAGCGCGGGGTTGAGCGGGCCGGCGTTCGAGCCCGACGAGCCGGTGAGCGCATCGCCATTGAAGGCGGTGTAAGGCGCGGGCGAGGTGGCCGAGGGCCGGCCCCAGAAATACTTCGGCTCGCTCCAGCTTTGGCCGATCAGCGCCGAGCCGATGGGCTGGCCGGCGGCGTTGCTGATCACGCTGCCGTTCGCCTGAAAGGGAAAGGCGAGCTGCGCGATGCCGGTAACCAGCAGCGGGTAGATCACGCCAGTGATGAGGGTGAGCGCCAGCAGCGCGACCAGCGCCGGGCGAATTTGGGTGCGAAGCGTTGCCATAGGGATGTCTTCTTTCTTGAAGTGTATTTCAGGTGGACGAAGGACGAAGGACGAA
>LJCR01002040.1 GCA_001399705.1 Kouleothrix aurantiaca | reverse complement strand
TGTACGCCGGCTTCTTCGGCCCGCGCCAGCGCCTCGAATACACCGTCATGGGCGACACAGTCAACACCGCGTCGCGGCTGGAAGGGCGCGCCGACGTCAACAGCGCCCTGATCAGCGAGGCCACGCGCCGGCTGCTCGGCAATACCTTCGCCCTGCAGGAAATGGGCGATTTCCAGCTCAAAGGCAAGGCCCAGCTGGTGCATACCTACAAGGTGCTTGGCCGCGCGGGCGCATGACGACCGACGACCAAGAAACGAACCACAGAGACACGGAGGCACGGAGGTTTTTGAGAGTTATAGGTTTGAAAATTAGCACGTTACTCGGTTGCAGGTGACTGACGACTGGCTACTGCTGCCTGCCAACCGCGCTCTGCGCTCTGCGTTCTGCGCTCACCCCTTCAGCTTGTCACCTGCGCCTCTTGCTTCCTGCCAACTGGCTACTGCTGCCTGCCAACCGCGCTCTGCGCTCGCCCCTTCACCCCGTCACCCATCCCCCGCAACTTGATGCTATAATGGCGCCACGCCATGCGGCGTTTGCATAGATACATCCAGGCGTACACAATGCCATTGCGTATCACCGCAGTTCGATACCGATACGTTCAGCCGCGCGCGGCAAAGCCGCCGGCCAGGTGTTCGTGCGCCTGCCACGGAGCGCCTTATGCCTATTGTGGTAGGTATTCGTTTTAAGGATTCGGGCAAGACCTATTTTTTCGACCCGCGCGGGCTTGACCTGCTGACCGGCGGCGACCATGTGATTGTTGAAACCGTGCGCGGCCTGGAGCTGGCGAAGATCATCCACCCGCCGCACGAGGTTTCGGAAGCTGAAATCGTTGGCGAGCTGAAGCCGGTGATTCGCCGCGCCGAAGACGCCGACTTCGAGCGCATGCGCCTGCTGAGCGAGCGCCACGAAGAAGTGCTGGCGCGCTGCAGCGAAAAGGTGCTCGAGCACAACCTGCCCATGCGCCTGGTCAAAGCCGAGTATAGCTTCGACGGCTCGCGCCTGACCTTCTACTTCACCTCGGAAAAGCGCGTCGATTTCCGCATGCTGGTGCGCGACCTGGCCCGCACCTTCAAAACGCGCATCGAGCTGCGCCAGATCGGCCCGCGCGACGAGGCCAAGCTGCTGGGCGGCATTGGCCCGTGCGGGCGCATGCTGTGCTGCGCCACCTTCCTGCCCGACTATGCGCGCGTTTCGATCAAAATGGCGAAAGACCAGGACCTGCCGCTGAACCCGACCAAGATCAGTGGCGTGTGCGGTCGCCTGCTGTGCTGCCTTTCCTACGAGCACGATCAGTATC
>LJCR01000204.1 GCA_001399705.1 Kouleothrix aurantiaca | reverse complement strand
GCGGCGCTGGCAGGGCTGCAATGCGGTCGGCAATCGTGCGCACCGCAAAGCCACGCTCGCGCAGCCGGGCAATCAGCCCTTCGCGCCGCCAGCCGGTCAGCTCGAACATGCGCCCGGTGACCACGCCTTCGCTGTTGATCGCGCTGGTAATGTGCGGGTTGCCAATTGCAAAATGATTCGGTGCTACCTCATCAAGATCGAATGACTGCCGCCTACTCGCCTTCATTAATTTCGGTCATCACCGCCTCGCCCAGATCGACCGGCGCCTTGCATGCTTCGCTGTGCAGCAGCAGATCGTGCCGCAGCTGCGCCAGCTCGACCAGGTGCGCGCGCTCGTGCGCGATCATCCAGTTGCCCTGGTGCAGCAGGTTCACCTCGCCATACAGCTCGTGGTGGCCGGGCCGGTGCCAGGCCGCGCTGGTCAGGCCGCGCAGCAGGTTGATCGTCTGGCGGCGCGTGGCATGAAACGCGCCCAGGATCGCCTCGCCGGGCTGGCTGCGGTAGGCTGCCGCCGCGTCGAGCCGGGGCGGATGAGCAGGTGGCAGCTCGGGGCGGTCGGTTTCGAGCAGCAGCCAGGCCCGCTCGCGGAACACCGCGTCGATATCGACCAGGTGGCCCACCAGCTCCTTGATTGAGGGCTTGCCTTCGCTCAGGCGCTGCGCCAGCAAGTCCTCGTCGATACCGTCGAGCAGCTTGCGCAAGCCTTCTTCCGTGTGCTCCAGCGACGACATAATCGCGTGTGGGCCAAGCGTGCCCATCGCGTCGATCGCGCGGAACGAGCGGTGCGCCTCGGGAACCGTGCCGCAGTTCGGGCATGCGCCCACCAGCTGGCCCTCGCGCAGCGTGCCGCATGTCGAGCAGACGAAGATATCGCCAATTTCGTCGGCGCGCAAATCGCGATTGTCTTTCAGCGCCGCCTGCGCGCGCAGCAGCATGTCGCGCGCCAGCGGGTTGGTGCCGGTGATCGGGCCGGTGCCGATCGCCTCGGGCTCCAGCCCGGCCAGCGCCCGATCGACATTGCCATTGGTCGAGCCGGCCTCGCCCATCTGGCGGAATACGCTCTCGGCACGGGCCAGCTTGGCGGCGCCCAGGGCCTCAAACAGCCGCGCAATGTTGAAGCGCCGCTCGTGGCGCGCCTGTGCCGCCCAGCTGCGGTACGCCGTGTGCCCGAGGCTCGCGCTTGTAAACAAACGGCGCAGCTCGGCTTGATCGGATGTCATGTGTTTTAATTGCCTCCATTAAGGTATACCAACGCCATATCGCTCCAGCGCCTGGCAGCGACGTTGCTTGTACTACTATAGGGTGATCGGAGATTCTTCGCAAGTGCGCACGCATACACCCCGGCCTTTTGCACGTTTGACGCCATGCGGTTTTGCTGGTAGCTTATGCGCGGCATACGAAGGAACCGAAGTTGACCATGCGCGTCGCAATTATTCACGATTATCTGAACCAGTATGGTGGCGCCGAGCGCGTGCTCGAAGCGCTCCACGACCTGTATCCGCAGGCCCCGGTTTACACCTCGATCTACGACGCCGACGCCATGCCCGCGTCGTATCGCGGCTGGGACATTCGCACCTCGTGGATGCAGCAGCTGCCCGGCTGGCGGCGCCATTTCCGCAAGTATTTTCTGCTCTACCCCAGCGCCTTCGAAAGCTTCGACCTGAGCCAGTACGACCTGATCCTGAGCAGCAGCAGCGCCTATGCCAAGGGCGTCATTCCCGCGCCGCACGCCCTGCATATCTGCTACTGCCACACGCCCATGCGCTTCGCGTGGCGCACCGACGATTATGTCAGCCGCGAGGGCTTTGGGCAGCTCCAGCGCACTGTGTTGCCGGTCGCACTCTCCTATGTTAGACTGTGGGACGTCAGCACTGCGCCGCGCGTCGATTGTTTCATTGCGAATTCGCGGGCCGTCGAGGCGCGGATCAAGCGCTACTATGGCCGCGATGCGCTGGTGATTCCGCCGCCCGTCGATCTGGCGCCGTTCTGCCCGCGCCCGCCCGGCGAGTTCTACTTGGCCGGCGGCCGGCTCATCCCATACAAACGCCTGGATCTGGCGGTGCGCGCATTTACTGCGCTGAAGCTGCCGCTGAAGATCTTTGGCGACGGGCGCGACCGCGCGGAGCTTCAGCGATTAGCCGGCCCGAACGTTGAGTTCCTTGGGCAGGTGAGTGAGCAGCAGCGCCACGAGCTTTTTGCCGAATGCCGGGCCTTTGTATTCCCCGGCGAAGAAGATTTTGGCATCACGCCGCTGGAGGCGATGGCCGCCGGCCGCCCGGTGATCGCGTATGGCGCGGGCGGCGCGCTCGACACCGTGATTGAAGGCGTCACAGGCCGCTTTTTTGCCGAGCAGAGCGCGGGCGCGCTGGCCGCAGCGGTTGCCGCCTCGCGGGCCGACACCTACGACCCAATGGTTATTCGCCAGCACGCCGAGGCTTTTGGCCGCGAGCTATTCATCGAGCGAATTCGCGCTGTGGTCGATCAGCAGATGCGCGCGCGGGCACGATGAGCCCCGCCGAGTATTGGGGCGCGCTGCGCCAGCGCTGGCCCTTGCTGCTGGCGGTGCCGCTGCTGTTCAGCTGGGGCGACGCTGCATTCTGGTATCGTGGAAATGTGCAAACTGCGCAGGTGCCAGCTAATCGCGCGGCTACGCCGCTTGCGCCGCTTGGCGACCATGCGCTCATGCTCGAGACGCCCGCGACCGGCGCGCAGCTGCTGATCAGCCCGCTAGCCAATGTGCCGCTGCAGGATCTCGCAGGGCAAACGCTCACTGCCGGCGCGTGGGTATGGGCCGATCGGCCCGGCGTGCTCGCGGAGATTGGCGTGGCCTATAAAACCCCCACGCAGCCTGCAGCGATAGTTATGAGCCAGCCGATCACAGTCACCACCACGCCAACATTTATCGCCCAGCCTTTCGTGCTGCCTGGTCAAGTATCATATATTCACTACCAGATCGTTGCACGCCTGCCCCAGGCCACCACACCTGCGGCGCACCTCTACGTCGATGGCGCGCTGCTCGCGCCTGGCCAGTTCCCGCGCGGCGCTGCGCCGGCCTTCGCCAGCGCCGATGCGGCCAGCGGCGAATGGGGCGGGCAGCCTTTTACCAACCTGCTGCGCAACCCTTCGGGCGAACGCACCTGGCCGCGCCTGCGCCCAGCGCTCGATAGCCTGCTGCTGCGCTATATCCACCGCTCGCCGGCGCAGGTTGTGGCCGCGTTTATGGATGTGCAGCGCATTGTGCCCGAATTCTGGCCGCTGCTGGTGCAGCCCGCCGTCGAGAGCATGGTGATGTCGTTTGCGTGGAGCCATGTGCGCCTGAGCAATGTGGCGTGGCTCTACCTCGCGCAGGGGCTGGCGATCCTGGCACTGCTTGGCAGCCTGCGCTGGCTGCTCAAGCACCGCCCAGCCCGCGAACAACAGGCAGCTATGCTGTTCCTCCTCTTCGTCGATCTGCTGATCTGGGTGAACATGCTCCTGCGCCCGCTCCCGCTGCTGGGCGAAGTATTTGTGGTGCCGGCGGCGCGCTATACCTTTCCCGCGCTTGGCATCACAATGTTGATTCTGCTGGGTGGATGGCGGGCACTGTGGCCGCCGCGCTGGCAGGCCCGCGTAACATTTGCGCTGCTTGCAGGATTATTTATTATGAACCTGGTAGCCATTCAGACGATCACAGCCTTTTACCAGGCCGTTCGGTTGTAGCACATGGGCATTGTGTCATTCATCGCAGCAATGTAGTATCTTCTGATCGCCTTCCTGCATACTGCCAGCATATAATCGCACTCAGGCCGCGTGGCGCAGCAATGCGCCGCAGACGCGCGCCAAACAACAGGACTTCTATGCACAAACTTCCGTGGCCCCACTCTGTGCGCTTGCGCGCACTCCTGCTTCTCCTGCTTGGCAGCTGGATGCTGGTCGCGCCAATCCAAATCCTGCCAATCGCCGCCGCTCCACTGGCCGCAGCGCCAGCGCCAGCCGTGTACATTCCAATCGCAACGCGCAATTCGCCCTGGCACTCGCCGTTTGGCGTGCAGGCCGAAGTGCCGCTGCTGAAAGGATCGGCGATGCTCAGCCGCGCGGTTGAGCTGGGCACGGGCTGGGCGCGCATGGGCCCGATCTCGTGGCGGCGCATGCAGCCCACAGAAGGCGGGCCGATCAACTGGAGCATTCTGGCGCGGCTGGAGCAGGAGCTGCGCGCGGTGAAAGAACAAGGCATTACGCCCGAGATCGTTGTGTTCGACTCACCCTCCTGGGCGACGATCAACAAGCCGTTTGTTACTTCGTGCGGGGCAATTCGCGCCGACAAATTCAGCGCCTTCGCCAGCTTTATGCGCGAGCTTATTCTGCGCTATGGCACGCCTGAATTTAATGTTCACCACTGGGAACTCGGCAATGAGATCGATGTCGACCCGCGCCTGGTACAGCCAAACAACGGCTTTGGCTGCTGGGGCAATATCAACGATGCGAATTATGGCGGCGCGCAGTATGGCGAAATGCTGAAGGCCGTGGCCCCGGTGATGCGCGCAAGCGACCCGAATGTTCAGATCTGGCTCGGCGGCCTGCTGCTCGACGTGCCTGAAACCACTACGCCGGGCAAAGGCAGGCCTGAGCTGTTCCTCCAGGGCGTTCTCGCGTCTGGCGCAGCGCCCTACTTCGACATGGTGCCTTTTCATGCTTACACACCTTACCTAAACACAGTAGTCGATCCGAATGATCCACCTGGCTCGCCCTGGCACGCGCTGGGCGGCTCGGTGGTGGGCAAGGCCAGGTTTTTGCGCCAGATCATGGCGAAGTTTGGTGTGAATAAACCGCTGTTTCTGAACGAAACTGCGCTGATGTGCCCCGGCGATTACTGGCCATACAGCAAGTGGTGCAGCCCGCCCCAGGCCTCGTTCTACAATATGCAGGCAGTGTTTGCAGTGCGCGCCTTCACACGCGCTATGTCAGCCGATATCAAAGGTGCGCTCTGGTATACGCTGAATGGCCCAAGCTGGCGCAATGTCGGCCTGCTCGATGCCCAGAATCAGCCAAGGCCCGCGTTTACCGCGCTGAAAGTGCTGGGCCAGCAGCTCGAAACCGCCGAGTATATCGGCCCGGTGAACTATGGCAATGGGGTGGAGGCGTATGCATTCGGGCGCTACGACCGCCGCGTGCATGTGGTGTGGGCAATCGACGACTACAAGCTGGCGATCAGCGTGCCGCAGGCGCAGCTCATAAGCGCGGCCGACCGCAACGGCAACCCCATCGCGCCCAGCCCCAGCGGCACGAACGCACTGTTTGTCGCCGGCTTCGACCCAATATATATC
>LJCR01002039.1 GCA_001399705.1 Kouleothrix aurantiaca | reverse complement strand
GCGAGAGTACCATCGAGGCGGCGCTGGAGCGGCTGGCGGAAATCGTGCCGGTGGCGGTGATCAAGCGCGGCGGGGAAGGCTCGCTGGGCCGGGCAGGAAGCACGCGTGCCAGCGCGCCGGCCATCCCCGTCGAGCCGCACGACACCACCGGCGCGGGCGATTGTTTCAACGCCGGCTTTCTGTACGGCTACCTGCACAACCTGCCGCTGGAAACCTGCCTGCGCTGCGGCAACATCTGCGGTGGGCTGGCCACAACCGCGCACCGCAGCAGCGCCCTGCCCACGGTCGCGCAGCTCGAATCCTGGCTCGCGCAAGCAGGGCACGAATAACCACAAAGACACGAAGACGCGAAGAATTATGGAAATAAAACCTTCGTGCCTTCGTGTCTTCGTGGTAACAAACTTAGCGCGGCACTTCTACTTTTGCGAGGATGCGCGTCATGGCGGTGTCGGCGTTTAGCCCTTCGATCTCGGCTTCGGGCTTGAGGATGATGCGGTGGCGATACACTGGCCGCACCAGAAACTTCACGTCGTCGGGCACCACAAAGCTGCGCCCCTGCATCGCCGCCCACGTTTTGGCGGCCAGCAGCAGGCCAATCGAGGCGCGCGGCGAGCCGCCCAGCAGCAGGTCGAGGCTTTTGCGGCTGGCCTGCGCAATGTCGGTGATATATTTCAGAATGCCATCGTCCACCTGCACGCCGCCGATCTCGGTCCGGCACTCGGCCAGCCCCGCGGGCGTAATCGCGGGCGCAAGCTGCGCAGCCTCGAGCCGGCGCGCATCGAAGCCCTGGTGGTAGCGCCGCAGCACCTCAATTTCCACATCCTGCGGCGCGTAGTCGACCAGCACCTTGAACAGGAAGCGATCCAGCTGCGCCTCGGGCAGCGGGTAGGTGCCTTCGTACTCAACCGGATTCTGCGTCGCAATCACGAAGAACGGCTCGGGCAGGGGCAGGCGCTGGCCCTCGATTGTAACCTGCCGCTCCTCCATCGCTTCGAGCAGCGCGCTCTGGGTTTTGGCCGGCGCGCGGTTAATCTCGTCGCCCAGCAGCACACTGGTGAAGATCGGGCCGCGCCGCAGGTGAAACGCGCCGCTGCCCATCTCGAACACCTGCGTGCCAATCACATCGGAGGGCATGAGGTCGGGCGTGAACTGCACGCGCTTGAACTCGGCCTGCGTCAGCGCGGCCAGCGTTTTGGCCATCAGCGTCTTGGCAGTGCCGGGCACGCCTTCCAGCAGCACGTGGCCGCCGCTCAGCAGCGCAATCAGCAGGTGCGTAAACGGCTCGTCCTGCCCGACC
>LJCR01002038.1 GCA_001399705.1 Kouleothrix aurantiaca | reverse complement strand
CTGAGTAGCTAACACTTTCCAAAACGGTTGACAGTTCAGTCTGGAGTGCGATGTGCGCTACTCACAGACTTCGCCTATACTGACGAGTTGCCAACCCTGTTCAGTAAGGAGTTGTCCATGAGTAGCAGTCAATCATTATACTCGCAGATCTTCGCCAAGCTGCGGACGTTGCATTCCGACACGCATGTCACGCGCTTAGCCAATTGGGTCTGGGTCATCGTTGGCTTAATTCAGGCCCAATCCGTGCATTTGAGCGAGATTGCCAATCATGTTCCTGGCCCGGCACAAGCGGCTGGACGCATCATGAAGATACGACGGTGGCTCTCCAACAAACACATCACCAGCCGTTCCTTCTATCAGCCAATCGTTGAGCATGTCCTCACCACTTGGGCTGGCCGTGAGGTTACGATCATGCTGGATGGATGCTTCGTCCATGGTGAGACGCTCCAAATGCTCCGTGTATCGCTTTCGCACTGCTATCGTGCGCTGCCGCTGGCTTGGGAAGTGGTCGCCAGCGCTGGTCTGGTCGAGCTCGCGATCTGTGAGACGATGCTTGAGCATGTCGCCAAGCTCTTGTCACGCACTCGTCGTGTCACCTTTTTGGCAGATCGCGGATTTCGTGACCGCGACTGGGCTCGTAAATGCCGAGCCCTCGGCTGGGATTACATCATTCGTATCGCCAATAACACATACATCACGTTCAGTGATGGTCGCCAAATTGCGGTCGACCAGCTCGGAGTGAAGCCTGGTCAGCGGCGTTACTTTCCGAATGTGCGTCTCACCCGTGAGGCGGATTGGTGCTGTAATATCGCGATCACCTGGACACGCGCCACCGCAAAATGCCCGGCTGAACTCTGTGTTGTGATGACCAATCTGCACGCCGATGGTTGGGTACTGCGCCATTATCTGAAACGGATGCACATCGAAGAAAGCTTTCGTGACGAGAAATCTGGCGGTTTCGATTTGGAGGCTACTCATCTGAGTGATCCCAAGCGACTGGATACACTGTTGTTGGCGATCGCAGTTGCCGTGCTCTGGATTTACGAACTTGGAGAGCAGGTTCTGCGTGATGAGCGCCGCAAAGAGATCGATCCAGGCCATAAACGGCAGTTGAGCGTGTTCCAGCTCGGCTGGCGTCAGTTACGACGAGCGGTGAGTTGTGCTGCATTACCAGCCATAACTCTGCACCTCCGACCGTTCAAGCCTGAACCTGTCTACAACCGTCGGCTCAATCCGGTTCAATCATCACCCGCTGTTGCCATTCAACCGGTGGTAGCCGAAAAGTGTTAGCTACTCAG
>LJCR01002037.1 GCA_001399705.1 Kouleothrix aurantiaca | reverse complement strand
GCGCCGCATCAGCAACAGCGACCTGCAGGAGCTTGCGCCCGACGTTTCGGCCGAAACATTGCGCCGCGACCTGGCCGACCTGGTGGAGCGCGGCCTGCTGCTGAAAATTGGCGAGAAACGCGGCGCATACTATATTCTGAAATAGCTGCGTTGCGTGGCGGCCAGCCGCAGGGTATACTGGCAGAAGCAGTGAAACGGAGCAGCGATGACCACTGAGCTACAAACGCCAATATTGCGCCTGGGCCGCCGCAGCGACAGCCCCGAGATCGACCTTGCGCCGCTCCAGGGCCTCTGGCCGGTCGAGATGTATCTGAAGCTGACTGAGCACACAAATCAGCTGATCGAATTTACTGATGGTGAAGTGGAGATTCTGTCTATGCCAACACGACGCCATCAGCGCATGCTTGCCTGGCTGTATGAGATGTTTATTGCACATAGGCGGCCTTTGGGCGGCGAAGTTTTGTTTTCGGCATTTCGCCTCCAGAGCCGCCCCGGCAAGTTCCGCGAGCCCGATCTGCTGCTGCTGCGCGACGCGAACGACCCGCGTAACCAGGATGCCTTCTGGCTCGGCGCTGATCTTGTGGTCGAAATTGTGAGCCCCGACGACCCCGAGCGCGACACGGTGACCAAGCGCGCCGACTATGCCGAGGCCGGCATCCCCGAGTACTGGATCGTCAACCCGCTCGACGCGACAATCACGGTGCTGGCGCTCGATGGCGCGGCGTATGCTGAGCACGGCGTGTTTGCACGCGGCGCACTCGCCACCTCGCTGCTGCTCGATGGCTTTGGGGTGAGTGTGGACGAGGTGTTCGACGCCGCGTAAACTTATCCGCAGATTACACAGAATTTCTTCTATTTGCGCTATCGCAGTGCGCCTAACCTCCCCACCGCTGCCGCCACCAGGGCGGCATTATCGTGCGCAGCGCTGCCATCGGGCAGGGTCAGCACATCCTCCAGGCCAATGCGCGTGTCGTAGCCGCGCGCTGCCGCCGCGTCGATCAGCGTCCACGCGGCAGTGTCCCCGCCATGGAGCAGCCGCGGCGTAGTATCGTCTGCCGCCTCGAGAATCGCTTCAATCGCAGCTACTGTTGCCAGCGCCGCAGCGGTGGTTTCTTCGCCCGGCTCAAGCAGCACGCGCAGGCACCTCCCAACCATCCCAGCACGAACATACGCCTCTGCCGCAGCCGGTGTGTCGAGCCCGGCTTCGATGCCTACCCCAAGCGCATCGAGCGCGGCGCATAGCTCGGGCGTGCCTGACTCGCCAAAATTCACCGAGGCGAAGTCGGGCAGGATCGTCC
>LJCR01002036.1 GCA_001399705.1 Kouleothrix aurantiaca | reverse complement strand
CACAGCGAAAGGCCGGCGATCTGCACCGCGCGCGGGTCGATATCAACGCCATGGATGTTACGCTCGACGATCAGCCGCGGCACGTCGCGCAGGAAAGCATCCTTATCAGGGTACGCCTCATGCAATGGGGCATCGAGCGGCGCGCGCTCCAGCGCCTTGGGGCCGCGCGCGCCCTCCAGTTCCCATGCCTCGTCGTAGATCTGCTCGAACAGGTCGAAGGCGTATAGGCCGAAATGCATCGACCCACAGGCTGGATCGAGCATGGTAATGGCGCGCGGGTCTTTCAGCAGCCGATGTGGGATATAAACGGGCTGACGCAGCAGCTCTTTTTGCGAGGAATTTTCGGCGGACTCTGCCTGTGGTGAAGCCTTTTCGCCCTTCGCTAAAAACACCTCGTTCGGTCGACGCACCAGGTAGCGGCAGCTGTCCTTCAGGCTGGTCCCGCCCTGCGTCATCTCGTACCAGATCCGGCCAAGCGTGTTGTCGGTCAGGAACTCGACCACGTAGCGTGGCGTGAAGAACTGGTTGCGCACGGCCAGCTCGCGGCTGTTGCGCGGGGCCGCCGAGGCGTCGCGCATGGCCTTGCGCTCTTCCTTGCTGTTGAAGTACTGGTAAATCCAGCCGATCGTCTCGTCCTCGGCCCACAGCGAATCGATCTCGGCATGGTTGACCAGATCGAGCAGTGTCAGCAGTGCTGTCTCGCCGGGGAACAGCCGGCCCTGCGGGCTGAAGCGGTCGAACAACGCTGGCAAATCAATCGCGAACTGGTCGTAGAGGCTAAACAGGTAGGTGCGATAGGCGTCGCCCGTCTCACCCAAGGCAGCGCCGGCCAGGCGGGCGTAGAGCTGGAAGCCGCGCGACTGGTAGCCGGCAGCGATTGATTCGATCAGCAGCCCGCGCGCCTCAGCCATGCGCAGCGCGCACAGGCGGTTGAGCACCGTGAATGCCTGCTCGCGCACGATCCGCTCGATCGTATCGCGACGGCTCTTCGCGGCAGTTCGCGCGAAGCCAGGCAGGTAGTGTTCAGCCGTCTCACGCAGCAGCTCGGCCGTTTGCCGCTCGGCGTCGCTGATGCCAGCGAGCCGATCGACAGCGGTCACCTCGCCGCTCGTGGGATCGATGCCATAGGTGCGCTGGAGTTGGCGCGTGAACTCCTCGGTCAGCAGCGCGCGGGCATCGCCTACGAAGCGCGCCAGCCGGTTGCGGGTCGTCTGATCGAACGCCATAATGGTTAGTTCTCCAGCTCAATCGTCAGGTCGAGCACATCGTACGTTTGTAGCGCATCGCGGAGCACCCGGC
>LJCR01002035.1 GCA_001399705.1 Kouleothrix aurantiaca | reverse complement strand
TGCGCGGGCACTGCTGAACCGGCCCGGCGTGCTGGTGCTGGACGATTCGACCAGCGCGGTGGATGTGGAAACCGAAGCGCGCATTCAGGAAGGGCTAAATCAGCGTCCCGAGCGCCAGACGCGCGTGGTGGTCGCGCAGCGCATCAGCACCGTGCTGAATGCCGACACCATTCTGGTGCTGGACGACGGGCGCGTAGTGGCCGAAGGTTCGCACCGCGACCTGCTCGAAACAAGCCCGATCTACCGCGAGATTTATGCCTCCCAGATGCACAACGGAGCGATGATCCAATGAGCGACCAGCGCCATGCACCTGCCGCCACCAACAACAACGAGCCGCCGCCAATTCTTGGGCGCATGGGCGCGCCGCGCCACATGTTCACCCAGGCCGAGCGCGCCAGAAACCGGCGCGGCACGATTGCGCGGCTGTGGGGCTACCTCAAGCGCCAGCGCAGCGCCTTGCTGATCACGGCGGCGCTCGTGCTTGGCAGCACCGTCCTGAATGTGCTTGGCCCGTACCTGCTTGGCCACGCGATCGACGCCTATGTGCTGCCGGGCGACGTGCCAGGCCTGCTGCGCATCAGCCTGCTGATGCTGCTGCTGTACGCGATCAACTCGCTGCTGACGTGGCTGCAAACCTACATCATGGCGGGCGCGGCGCAGCGCACCGTGCGCGACCTGCGCAACGACCTGTTTGCGCGCTTGCAGACGCTCTCGCTGCGCTTTTTCGATCAGCGCGCGCACGGCGACCTGATGAGCCGGCTGACCAACGACGTTGAGAACATTAACCAGGTGCTGGCCGACGGCATTGTGCAGATTATTTCGGGCGTGCTGGGCATGGTTGGCATCGCGGCGATTATGTTCTGGGTCAACCCGGTGCTGGCGGCGGTCAGCATTCTTTCGATTGCCAGCATGACCTGGCTGCTGAACACGCAGATTGCGCCGCGCACGCGCGCCGGCTTTCGGCAGCAGCAGCAGGCGCTGGGCGCGCTGAACGGCCTGATCGAAGAAACGATTACCGGGCAGCGCGTAGTGAAAGCCTACCACCGCGAGCCAGTTGTGATCGCGCAGTTCGACCAGCATAACGGCACGCTGCGCGCCGCCGCAATTCGCGCGCAGATTTTTGCCGGCTTTATCGGCCCAATGATGAACTTCACCAACAACACCGGGCTGGCGATTGTGGCCGGCACGGGCGGCTGGATGGCATTGCAAGGGCTGGCGACGGTCGGCACGATTGCGAGCTTTATTACCTACTCGCGGCAGTTTGGCCGCCCGCTCAGCGAGATCGCCAACCTGTTCAACC
>LJCR01002034.1 GCA_001399705.1 Kouleothrix aurantiaca | reverse complement strand
GGCCAGCTTGATGCCTTGCTGCGCGAAGAACTTGCGCCGCCGCTGGCCGCCGCCGAGCCGAAAAAGGTGTAAAGCGAGGACATCACGGTGGGGTAGGGCGTTTCGCGCTCAAGCTCGTGGTCGTCGAACAGCTCCTGGAAGGGCGTAAAAGCCGGGTTGGCGTTTTCCAGCCACAGCATCAGCATTTCTTCGAGCACTACCTCGCGGTTGGGCACGCCGTCGGTCGAGCCGGCCATGTAGGTGTCGAGGTCGGTTTCGCGCCGGTACACCGAAAAAGCCGGAAATTCGTCGGCGAACTTGCGCAGCGCGGAATCCACGCCCTCGGCACCAACCTGCTGGTTCAGCCATTCCAGCGAGTTTGCAACCAGATCGGGGTTGTTCTGCTCGACATAGGCGCGGAACATGAAGTGCGTCAGCTCGTGAATGAGCGCCAGCGCGTTGATCTGCGAGGCGCGGACGGCCTGCTCGGGGAAGCTGAGCAGGTCGCGCTTTTCGTTCATGCGCTGGGCGAACTGCCGCGCGGCGCGGAAGTTGGCGAACACCACATTCCCGCTGATGCTGTACAGCCAGTCGTCGAAGCGATAGTAATCGCGCGATTCGCGGGCGACGTGAAATTCGAGCCCACGCGGGCCGGTGCTCCGATTATTCGGCATAACCCCCTCTTCATCTATTGCCAGCGCCCCAAACCGCGCCGGTGCAGCCGTAGGCAGGCGCAACGTGCTTTCAGAAGATATGTGATGGTACAGAATGATTTGGTTTCCCATGCTATGTCATAGTACGTATTTGGTCAATTCTGCTCTGATGCAGCTCAAGGCGCGGCGGGCCGTACAACAGTGGCCCGCCGCGCCCAATGGGTTCGTGCTTGGAACGCGTGCTTAGAGTGCTTCGGCAACGCTCAAAAAGCGCTCGCGCAGCTGGTCGATCAAACTCTGGTCGTTGAGCTGGTCGCCCTGCTCAATCAGCCAGCGCGTCAGCTCGGCCAGGGCCGTGCCGGTGAGCGCGCCGCTCAGCACGTCGCCGGGGTAGTGCGCGCCCAGGTAGATACGTGAGAAGCCCACCAGGGCCGCAATGGTATACCAGAGCGGCTGCAGCTCGGGGTAGTGGCGGCTGAGCAGCCAGGCGCCGCCAAAGGCCGCCGCCGAGTGGCCGGAAGGGAAGGAGAAGGAGCCGGGCTTTTTGCCGACTGCAATCGCCTGCACAATGTCAATAAATGGTCGCTTGCGGCGGAAGTAGTACTTGATCGGGTATTCGACCGTCATGGTAGAAAACCAGAGCGGCGGCAGTATTTGCAGAAGCGCCTG
>LJCR01002033.1 GCA_001399705.1 Kouleothrix aurantiaca | reverse complement strand
GCGCGGCGGCCGGCGCCATCCGCACGGAAAGGCCGCAGCGCAGCAGCAGGGTGATGCTGAACAGGCGCGGCGCACGTGTGTGATCGGCGGCGACTTCGCGCACGGTCAGGTCGTTCAGGCCCCAGTTGGTGAGCGTCACAAGGTAAAGGCTGACAATGGTTGTGACAATGCTATACGCGCCGTTGCCGGCCAGCCCGAGCGCGCGCAGCGTCACAGCGGCAAAGCCCAGGTCAACAACCTTGTTGACGAGCGTGGCGGCGATTGGCAGAGCGCTATTTTTCAGCACGCGGCGGGCAGTGTTGCTCTCGTCGTCGCGGTAGAAGCGCCGCCAGAGCCAGGCGGCCAGCCCCAGCAAGGGCAGCAGGCCGGCGGTGCCGATCAGGAACACAATCGTTTTGGTGGTGAGTTGCATATCGGCGGATTATAGCAAACTTTTCGTATGGGCATTCCTGCGCGATAATACGGCAGTAGTGAGGAGTCGGGAGACAGGAGGCAGAAGATTCCTCGCTCACTCGCGTGTTTTGATGCGAACAGCAACATCCGCAACAGATAGGAGCATCAGATGGAATTACACGACCGCGTGGTTGTGATCACCGGCGCGTCGATGGGGATTGGCGCGGCGACGGCGCGCGCATTTGTGGCGGCTGGCGCAAACGTGGTGCTCGCCGCACGCTCGGGCGAGGCGCTGGCGGCGCTGGCGAACGAGCTTGGCCCCGAGCGCGCGCTGGCCGTGCCCACCGACATCACCGACCGCGCGCAGGTGGAGGCACTGGTGCGCCAGGCACTGGAACGCTTTGGCGCGATCGACATTCTGGTAAATAACGCGGGCGTTGGCCTCTCGGGTTCGGTGGCGAGCCTCGACCCGGCAGCGTTTCAGGCGATTTTCGCGACGAATGTGCTTGGCCCGCTCTACGCCATGCAGGCGGCCATCCCGCACCTGCGCAAGCCGGGCGGCGGGCTGATCATCAACGTATCGTCGATGGTGAGCAAGCTGCCCATCCCGACGATCGGCGGCTACCGCGCCACCAAAACCGCGCTCGACGCGCTCTCTGCCAATGCCCGCATTGAGCTGCGGCGCGACAACATTCGCGTTGTGACGGTGCTGCCCGGGCAGACAGACACGGCCTTTTTCAAGAACACGCTGGGCGCAAGCGGCGGCTACCAGCCACCCCGCGCCGACCCGCCCGAGCACGTGGCGCAGCGGATTGTGGCGGGCGCGCAGCACGAGCCGCGCGTGGTGTATATGAACGGCGGGCTGCGCTTTGCGGCGTTTCTTTCGGGGCTGCTGCCCGGCACGCTTGAG
>LJCR01002032.1 GCA_001399705.1 Kouleothrix aurantiaca | reverse complement strand
CATCTGTGCGCCAGCCATGCGGCCAAACAGCTGCGCGACGCTGGGCGGGTTCATAAAGGTTTCGAAGATCGCCTCGTTCAGTGGCCGCCAGTAGTTCACAAAGCGGCGGTAGGCTTCCGCGTCGCGCGGCGCAACGCTGGCAATCGAGTCGCAGGTCTTGTCGAGGTCGCGGTACAGCCCGATCGCGCCCGAGCCGTCGAGCAGGGGATAAAACGCGTACGGGTCCATGTCGATGTACTCGAGGCCATAGCGCTCCAGCTGAAGGTCGCGCACGATTGGCGTGAGGTGGATCATGATGTGCGCCGACGAGCCGACGTCGATTTTGTAGCCGGGAATGGTTTCTTCGGTACACACCGCCCCGCCAACAATCGGCCGCCGTTCGAGCACCAGCACGCGCAGGCCGGCGCGCTGCAGGTAGCCGGCGCAGGTCAGCCCGTTGTGCCCACCACCGACAATAATGGCGTCGTAGTCGTAGCTTGTCATGCAATATTCTTTCTTTTCAATGCTGTGGGTGCGCGCTCTGTCTGTGCGTGTGTCTGCGCCTTTGCCAGACAACGTTGTGCTGCCTGTGGCGCATTGTACTCGATGAACGGTGGTACGCATTTCAGCGCAGACAGGATGAAATATGGAAAAATTCGTCGGGCTTGCGCGGCCATGCCTGCCACGCCATGCCGCCGCTGCTTGTTTGGCGCTTGCCAGATCTTTGTTCGGGCCATGCCAGCAGCAAGCATCATTGGAACGAATTCCAGTACCTTTGGAAGTGGAACCCCGCTTCCGCTTCGGGCAAAAAAGTGCTATACTGCGCCCAGCAAAAACGAGGAATGGTGCGGAATGGACGAGCCATGCAGCGGCGCGCGCCGCGAGCGAAAAGACGCGCAGCGCAACCTTGAGCGCGTGCTGAGCGCAGCCCACGAACTGTTTGCCGAGCGCGGCCCCGACGTGACGATGGAAGAAGTCGCGCGGCGCGCTGGCGTCGGCGTCGGCACCATCTACCGCCGCTTCCCCAGCAAAGACCACCTGTTTGCCGCGGTCAGCCACGCCGCCTGCGACCACACGCGCCACTGCCTGCTCGCCGCCGCCGAAGCCAGCCCCGACCCGGTGCAGAAGCTGCGCGCGCTGGTCGTCGCGCAGTATGAGCGCGTTGCCCAGCAGGCCGTGCTGATCGAGCTGCGCCCCGCGCCCGAGCCAGCTGGCGGCGCGGCCGCCGAGCACGAGCTCTACGCCACCATGCACGCCCTGCTCGAGCAGGTGATCCGCGACGGCCAGCGGCAGGGCGTGCCGCGCCCCGGCGACCCGGCTGCAC
>LJCR01002031.1 GCA_001399705.1 Kouleothrix aurantiaca | reverse complement strand
GGCGCGGCTCAGGCCTTCCCAGATCGACGACGCCGCAAAGACATCGAGCACGGGCAGAATGGCGGGGACATCGGCGCGCATGCCCAGCACGCGCACGGGCGCGCCCGCCGCAATTGCGGCATCAACTGCCGGGCGCAGCGGGCCATCGCCCACAATCACGAACTGCGCGTCGGGGCGTGCTACGCCAGCCAGCCGCGCCGCCTCAACAAAATCGAGTGGCGCCTTGGGGTCGGCCAGGCGGCCAATCATCCCCACAATCGGGCGCGCCGGGTCGAGGCCCAGCTCGCGGCATTTCGCGTCGCGATCGACTTCGACAGTAAACGGAGCCATGTCGAAGCCGTTGTAGATCGTGGTGATCTTGCGCGCTGGCACCAGCCGCTCGCGCACCAGGTCGCGCGCGTTCGATTCGCAGACGGTGAGCACGCGGCTGGAGTACAGCGCCGAGACGGCTTCCACAACCTTGTAGAAGCGCTGCGTGCGCGGCGACATATGGTACTGAAACCAGGCGAATCCGTGCACAGTGTGCACAATCGCCGGCACGCCCGCGAGCGCCGCCGCCAGCCGCCCCAGCGCGCCCGCCTTGGAGCTGTGCGTGTGCACCACGTCGTAGCGCTCGCGGCGCATCAGCGCGGCAAGCTGGCCGAGCGCGCGCGCATCCTCGGCGGGCTTGAGCGCGCGGCGCAGTGCCGGGACAGGGTGAAAGGCGCGGGCGGCGGCGCGCGCGCGCCCTTCCCACTCCAGCTCGTCGGTGCCGGCGGCGACATCCACGACGTAGCGCGCGTGATCCAGCCCCTGCACGGCGTGGAGCATATAGTCCAGCGCGCCGCCCACGCCCAGGTGCGTGATCAAATGGAGGACGCGATAGCTCATGCCATGCCTGCAACTTCCTGCACAAGCCTGCCACTGAGCGCCGGCACAGCCCCCCAGTGTTCGAGCCAGGCCTGAAACATCAATACATCCCACAGGTAAAAGCCATTGTTGCGCCGGCCGCTCTGGTGCTCATCCCAGGCGGCGCGGATGGGCGCGGCGTGGAAAAAACCCTCGTCGCGCAGGCGCCTTGCGTCGAGCAGCGCCTCGCCCCAGGCGCGCAGCGGGCCGCGCAGCCACTCGTCCAGCGGCACGGCAAAGCCCATTTTGGGCCGGTCGATCAGCTGGCGCGGCACATAGCGGTTCAGAACCTGGCGCAGGATCCACTTGCGCTCGCCGTTGCGCACTTTCAGCGCCAGCGGCAGCCGCCACGCGAACTCCACCACGCGATGATCGAGCAGCGGCACGCGCGCCTCGAGGCTCACCGCCATGCCTGT
>LJCR01002030.1 GCA_001399705.1 Kouleothrix aurantiaca | reverse complement strand
GTGAAATATATCACAAAGGGTTACTTTTTCTTCACGCATAATTGCGCGGCCTTCTCTCTCAATACCCTGTCCATGGCGTATTCTGTGTCCATCGGAACAAACAATTCTTTCCAAACCATACAGGAGAAACACGATGAAAGCGCTCAATCAACCGAAGTTCACCGGCATCCTTTGGATGGTCGCACGCATTTGGCTTGGCTACGAGTGGCTGACAGCGGGTTATGAAAAGGTTTTTGGCGCGGGCAACGCGGTGTGGGTCGGCCCGAAGGCGGGCACAGTTGTCGCCGGCTTCCTGAAGAACGCGATCGCGCAGTCGCCGCTGGCGCCGAACTTCGACGCCGCCAAGAATGCCCACCCGGCCGTGCAGGCCTGGTACGCCTACATCGCGCAGAACGTGCTGCTGCCCAACGCGGCGACGTTCAGCTACCTGGTGGCCTTTGGCGAGCTGCTGGTCGGCGCGGCGCTGATCCTCGGCATCTTCACCCACTTCGCGGCGCTGATGGGCATTATTATGAACCTGGCCTACCTGTTCGCCGGCACCACCAGCACCAACAGCAGCGGGAACTGCGCGTACTGAAGCGCAAAATTGGTGCTGCGCGAGCGCGCGGGCGGCAGCGCCAGCACGCAGCCCAGCAGCCCGACCAGCCCCGAGATGCCCAGGCCGAGCAGCGCGAGCGCGCGGTTCTGGAAGATTTCGGCCTCGGCGGGCGTAGACACAAAGCGCGTGATAAAGGCCGAGATCGTCTGGTTTTCGACCCAGCTGGTGGTGCCGCCGATGTTGGGCAGCACTTCGGTGAGGTAGATCCGGTGCATCTCCCAGCCCATCACCGCCACCGCCACGCCATTGAACAGCACCATGCCCAGCGCAAAGCCGGCCAGCCCGCGCCAGCGCCGCTTCGCGACCAGAAACGCCAGCAGCAGCACCGGGTAGATCTTGAACAGCGTGCCAAGCGCGATCAGCACGCCGGCCAGGATGTCGCGCTCGCCGCGCAGCGCCCACAGCGCCAGCGTCAGCGTGAGCAGCAGCGCCAGATCGATCTGGCCGTAGGCCATGGTGTCGGTGAGCGGGCGGAAGTTCAGCAGGATCAGCGCGCCCGCCGTGCCGACCGACACTACGCGCAGGCCCCACATGCGCACCCAGGCGGCGAACGTCGCCGCCAGCAGGATGCAGTTCAGCACGCGGTGGAAGAACAGCACGCGCTCGCCGTCGCCAAACACCCACGGCACGAACAGCATGCCATAGAAAGGCGGCACCTTGAAGACCTTGCCGAAGTGGTTTGTGCGCACCGCCTCAAGGTCGTAGAG
>LJCR01000203.1 GCA_001399705.1 Kouleothrix aurantiaca | reverse complement strand
AGTCGCTGGATGTTCCCATCAGCGGCGCGGGGCGCGCGGCCGGGCCAGCCCGTCGAGCGCCTGCTGTGCTGCCCGCGCCAGGCCCGGCGCGTTCTCGAGCTTCACCCACTCACGGAGCAGTCCACGCACCTCCTCGGGGATGGCGTCACGCGGGAAGGTGGTGGCCAGGCTCACCGCAAACGCTGACTGGATGCGCTGCGGCGGCGTGCGCTGCAGGGCACGCACGAGCGCTGGGGTGAAGGCCGGCCGCCGCTGGGCCAGCGTGAGGATCAGCGTCCCGATCTGCTCCCCGATCGCACGCGGGTCGCGCTGGAACTGGTCGAGCAGTACGTCGTAGAGCGCGCGGAAGCCCTCGTCGGGAAGCTCGGCCGCGGTCGTAAGCGCCTGCCGCCGGATCGCCGCGCTCTCCGACCGCAGGTTGCCGAGGATCTCCTGCAGCTGGGGGGTGAGCCGGCGTGGGGTGTCGTGCGCGAGCTGCACCCGGTCGCGCGCGGCGGAATAGTAGGGCTCCAGATTAGTGCCGGCCAATGGGGGCTCCAGCGCGAGCCAGGTGACTAGCCCGGGGTCGGCGAGCCAGCCCTCGGCGTGGCCCTCGATCGGCCGGCGCGCCCGCTCTTCGAGCGGGCCAAGCTCGGCGGCGAACCCACCGCCCCCACGCTGCCAGCCGAACAGCTCGCGAAACGCGGTCTCGTGAAAGTACTCGAGCACCATCAGCTTGGCCATCACAGCCATGTCGAGGTTGACGTTGCGGATCTGTGCCAGGCGCTGCCGGAGGATGAGGGTGTTGAGAAACCGCTTGAGCTGGCGCGGGTTGCCCTGGAGGTTCGCGCACAGGATCGGCGCCACCCGCGCCGTCAGCGCGAAGAACGCCATCAGCTCTTCGGAGAGCTCGCCCTCCAGCTGTTCGCGGGCGATCCCCTCGTTCAGCGCGACGTCCAGGCCCGGCGTCCGCCGGTTCTCGGCCGCGCAGGCAACCAGCGTGTTGAAGCGCTCGCCGTCGAGATAGCGCTGGCAGCCGAGCAGGTTCAAATACCCCTCCGCCTCGGCGGCGTTCAGTGGTGGAATGACAAGCGGGATCTGGACGATCTTCTCCAGGTAGTCGCGGCCGATCTCCAGCTGCTGCCCGGGCAGCTCCGGGTAGCGCGTCGCGATCGCGTGGCGGATGATGCGCATGTCGGCGCCGATCACAAAGACTGTCTTCTCGACCGCCAGAAACAGACGGATCGCCTCAAGCGTGTCCAGGATGGCGTTGGGCAGGCAACGGTCGAGATCGTCGATAAACACAACCAGCGCCTCAAGTTCGAGCTCCTTGAGGATGGTCTTGAAATCGTGCCGGAAGTCGCTGATCCGCTGCTCGATCGGCTCGGCAGCTGCCTCCTTCTGGTCCTCTTTGAGCACCTCGTCGGCCACCTCCTCGGTGCCTTTGACGATCTCGGGCACGTCGGCCAGCGCCGGCATCGCCAGCGCCAGACCGGCCGGGTTGTTGTGAGCGAGCAGCGCCAGCGCGCCGGCTCCCTTAGCCCCGGCACCAAGTAGCCGAAACCAGTTGATGCGGCGCACGAGCCGCTTGATGCCGCCGAGCACGCGCTCGCGGGTCTCGTGAGCCATCTGGCCGAGACGGCCGCGCTCGTCGACGACCGCCTGCTGGAGCGTGTTCATGACCGCTGCCATCAGCGCGGCCTTCACATCATCGTAGTCTTCGTGCTGCCATGGGCTGAAGGTCAGGCAGAGGAACCGGTCCGGCTCGGCGGAGAGGCGCGTCTCGGCCATCCGCATCAGGCTGGACTTGCCGCTACCCCAGTCGGCAAAGACGCCCACGGTCAGCGGCCGGAGCTGCGGCTCCTGCGCCAGAAAGACCAGGGTGTCCACGAGGCGATCGACGCCGAGGAGATCGGTGTCGGTTTCGTTGTCGGACCACATCGCTCGCTATCCCTCCCTCTTGTTCTATATATCACCACAGGTGTGCAATCGTCGGCCGATTCACCGGGTGCCAGCTGGGGGACCTATATCTCGCCGCGCTCCCGACGAACTTGCTTGCTGTTCCGGCGCGGGCGGCCGGTCCAGCGCGGCTTGGCTGGCCGCTCAGGTGTGTCGAGGGCGGTCGAGCGCGTGAGCACCTCGGGAGAGTATGGGCCGAACCCGTCTGGCCCGAATCCCCACACCTCGCGCCTGGCGAATTCAGCCTCGGCTTCGGCCAGCGCCTCAAGCAGATCGCGTCTGTTCATCACATGCCTCTCAACCTTTGGCGATTTAGAGACTGGTCTTGATCCTGTCAGGAGCCTACGCCCGCGCCATCGCCCTCGCGTCAGGACGCCTGGCCGGCCACCGGCTTAGGTAGAGCGTGAACAACTCGACGGTGATGAGCGCGCCGGGGAACAACAGCGGTAATCCCGTGTGCATCCAGGGGAGTGTCAGGAGTAGCAGCATCAAGGTGACGAAGGCGCGCGGAAGTAGCGCGGGAGATGCAGCGCGCGCGATCCAGTACAGTGCCAACATGGCTTCATACCCGGAATCCTGAGGGATGACGGCGAGAAGTTGCCGGGCGTCGATCGTCACGGTCGGCCAAGGGAGGACGGTTCCAGCACTCTGCATGGCCTGCATCAGCAGGTCGGGCATTTGGGCGTACCACTTCATGATCATCCACTGCACTACTCCAAGCAGGGCGAGCAGCGGGACACAGCGTACACTCAGCCAGACTGCTTCCTGGAAACGCTTGTTCATCTTGTCTTCTCCGTAAGGGTTATCGAAGCAACGATACGGTTGAAGATCCTCAGGCGATCCCGCCTCTTATCCTAGCACAAGCTTGCTGTTTTTGCAATAGCCGTTGAGAACACACCTTCTCATTGGCTATTTTTGAGCGCATTTTTACACGACTTCGAGTAATGAGTGGCGTTGTAGATGCATGCAACAAAGGAATGCTTTATACGGAATGATGGCAAGCTCCGCGCATTTACACTCTTGCGTATGATGTTGATACCGTCTGCATAATGCTAATATTGCCAGTCGTATATTATTACGTCAACTTCGGTATATTATGGAAATGAAGCAGCATTGTAGCCATTGTATACGCAAGAGACAAATGGGCCATATTGCATGTGTTATCCATTTGTCGTATGATTGTCGCCTAAGACTACCCGAGCGACAAGGGGCACTATCCATGGCACGGTCAACACAAGCCGGCGCGACCACCTCAGTTCGTATCGCAGCTCCTATTGAACCCGAGCTGGTGTATATCAACCTCCTCACCCCTGATGAACGCCGTGACGCACTCGTCGCCGCCGGCCGGGTGAAACAGCGTGGGCTCGACGAAAAGCTGCGCGTGGCGGTCATCGATCGGCTGCGCCGCGGCGAGATCCAGCCGCAGCGGATCGACCCGCTGACTGGCCAGCCCTACCCGAACCCTGGCTGGAGCGTAACCCACCCTGAGGACAATGGCGACTTGGTCAACGTCGGCCGCGTGCCGGGCTACCCGGAGTACCAGGTGTTCCGCGCCTCCGACGGCCAGCTCTGGGTGTTTTCGCCCCAGGAGCTGGATGAGCGGATAGCTGCGACACAGGCAGCATCCGCCAGCAGCAAGCAGTAAGCGCTGGAAATAAACGAAGAGGGTTATGATCAGGACACACGCGAGCAACCCATTGTGCGCGTAAACGCGATCGCGTGACGCATCCATCCTCCGCAGACTGGTCTCGATGCATGGCCGGGTATAGTGCCTCCCCAAGGTTCTGCAACGTGATGCCACTATGAAAGCGTGCTCCAGCATCTGCGCGTTCGTGAAATGCCCTATTTGCTACACTGATGTACGTTTTACGACACCTGCTCGCAATGCCGCTCTGGTGAGCCCAACACAGCGGGATCACATTCGCGTAGATATCTGCCTTGCTGCAAACGGCGTGTTAACATTTAGCTCCCTATCCGTGCGAGCATGGCATCAAGTACACTTGTCGCGAGATCATTCGGATCGACCTGGGCTTGATTCAAGCTCAGCGCGATCACTATATTGCTCTCCGGTGCATACCACAATGCGGCGCGAAAGCCGCCATAGCCGCCGATGTGCCCTAAGACCAGTCCTGCCTCACTCCCGCGCTGCTGCCCCTCCGCATCGTCTCTGATTGGCAACTGGTTACGCATGACACCTAAGCCGTATTCAAGGTCAGGCATATCATATTGCGCTCTCCCACTCACAAATTGCAACATCAGATCGCGCGTTTCGGCTCGGAGCAGATCTTCCGTAAACAGCGCGTCCAAAGCGCTGGAGTTCCTCGGCAGTCGTCGCAATATTGGCTGTCGCAAACGCGAATGACATCGATGCGTTTGTGATGTCTGTTCCTTTTGTGTAGCCGTGCGCCAGTGTACCCTGTACCGTCTCTTGTGGTAGAAAAAATGTCTGGCGCATTCCAAGCGGCTCGAATATGCGCTGCCGCATCTGCTGTGCGAGCGGCTGGCCTGTCACCTGCTCAACAAGCATACCAAGAATGACGTAGTTGGTGCTCGAGTAATCCCAGCGACCCGCTGGGTTTGGCGGAAACCGTGTCGCATAGGCGACGAGTTCCTCGGGCTGCCATTCGCGGTTCGGCTCGCGTTGGGTCTGGGCGACAAAGTTACGGTCCTCCAGATAATCATAGAGGCCGCTGGTGTGCTGAAGGAGCTGCCGGACGGTAATCGAGTCGGCATTGGGAACACTATCTGCTAGCCAGGTTGCGATTGGCGCATCCAGCTCGATGGTTCCTTCTTCAATGAGCTGCAATACAACGACTGCTGTAAACATCTTGCTGACGCTCGCGATCCGCACGGGGGTGTCTGGCTCCATTGCCAGACCCTGTTCGCGGTCGGCGAGGCCACTTGCGCCCGTCCACGACGTGTGCCCCGGAACACTGACCGAGAGAACGGCACCAGGAACAAAGCCATCGGCAACCGCCTGATCCAGAAGATGCTGCAGTTCCGTCGTGAGCGTAGGATCGAGCGGTGGCGCAGTAGCGACTGTTGTTGCCGTGCGCTGGGGCGTCTGGGGCGCGGCGCGTACATCCGCATCGTCTGTGGGTATGTTACGAGGCATTACCGTCGCTACACGTCCATCAGTTCCCGCGCTGTCAGGTTGTGCTGTGGGGATGGGTGATGCTGCGGACGCTGCCGTTGGCGACACCGGCGCGATGGTATGCATGCGTGGCGAGGCCGCCTTTGTGGGACGCAGCGCGATGGAAATCGCACAGGCCATGACGATGAGCAGCACACACGTCCCGGTTGCCAGCGATCCGTAATGCTGCATGATCCGTGACATCAGTTGTCTCTTCGGGCGGCATAGTGCTTTCCATGTCC
>LJCR01002029.1 GCA_001399705.1 Kouleothrix aurantiaca | reverse complement strand
GAGCGTGCCGTCGCGCGCGGGCGTGGCAACGTCGTGCCAGTCGCCGCTGGGCGTGACGCTGTTGGTGAACTTGTCGCCCGAAACCACCGGCTGGCCGGCGTAGGGCGCGCCGCTGTAGGTCGGGTCGACCAGCGCGGTGAAGGTGAGCGCGCCATGCTGACCGGCTGCGGTGCGCGCCGGGGCCAGCTCCCAGACGATTGTGGTTTTGCCCGTGCTGGGCGTGTTCTGCAAAATCTGCGCGGGTGCCAGGCTGGCACTGTTTGTGATATAGGTCATGCCATCCGGCAGCACATCCGTCAGCAGAATGTTCGTTGTGGTGTAATATTCGGAAATTGACCAGTCCAGCGTCCACGTCACCGTCGTGCCAATGCCCACCGTGCTGGGGCTGCCGGCCTTGTGGACGGTCGCGTAGGCAGCGGTGATGGTGGGCGGCATGTCGTCGGCCGGGGTGGAGATCGTGCCGTCGCTGGTCGACAGGCCGCCGTAGATCGCGCTGGCCTCGTAGCTCACCGGCAGGCGCGTGTCTTCGGGAATGATCGCGCCGTGCATTGGGCCGGCGAACGCCCCTTTTTCGGCCTGCGTGTCGGCGGCGCTGCGCGCGCGGTAGGGAATCGCCGCGCTGAAGGTGATGACAACCGGGTCGGCGTAGCGCGCCTTGGTGAGCGTGCCCAGGCTCCAGCTCAGCGTCAGCGAGCCATCGGCCTGCAGGTTCAGGCTCGGCGCGGTGCTGCTGGAATTGGGGTTCGGCGCGATCGTAACACTGCCGAGGTAGGCCACGCCCGGCGGGAGCGTGACGCTGGCGACGGTGCTGGTGCTGGAGCCGACGTTGTTGTTGGCGACGGTGACGCGGTACTGGTAGGGCCAGTCGGCACCCGCGCGCGCGCCGGGCGCGTTTGTCATTTCGCCCGCGCCGGTGGCCTGCTCGATCGCGCTCGACTGCAGCGCAACGACGTTGATGTCGATCGCCTGAGGCCGCCCGGCGAGCTGCTTGGTCACTGAAACCCAGCTGCCGCTGTTGTCGGGCATGCTGTTCACGCGCGCGTTGACGCTATTCGTAAACGATGACGCGACCGTGAGGGTCGAAGCAAGCGCAGCCTGCAGCGAGATGCTGAAACCTTCCTTCGCCTCCAGATCGACAACGTTGTCCCAGACGACAAGCGTTGAGCCATTGGCCTGGGGCGAAACCAGTGTTGGGGTTGGCGTGGCGCTGGTGTAGCTCAGGCCAACCGGCAGCGTGTCGCTGATGGTCAGGTTGTAGCCGCGATCCGTCACGGGCGTCGCGCCGGTGTTGGTGATCGCAATCGTGT
>LJCR01002028.1 GCA_001399705.1 Kouleothrix aurantiaca | reverse complement strand
GTGCGGCGCACCAGCAGCTGCGCGGCCAGCAGGCCCCACAGCGCCCACACCACAAACGAGCCGGGCTGGCCGGCCCACATCGCCGCGACGCGGAAGCCAAACTCAAGGTCGGCCGAGCTGTAGTCGTAGACGTACTGGATGTCGTAGCGGCGCGCCAGGAACAGGTACATAATCAGCAGCACGACCCCCAGCACCGCCAGCAGCGCCCCGCGCGTGCCGGCGCGGCCATAGGCCAGCGCGGCGGTGTTGCCGCGCGTCACCAGAGTGTAGCTCACCGTGGCGATAGACGCCGCGACAATGCCGCAGATGATCAGGATGGTGCCAAAGAGGTACATACGCTGCTCCAAACGTGAGGTTTACGCCTCTGATCGTGGGGATGCATTCCTGGTTCCGTAGTTCCGTGGTTCCGCAGGTATGTGCGCAAAAAAACCGCAGAACTGGCCAGCGCGAACGAGTAATGTCGCCCTTTGCCTAGCCTTCCGACTGGTCGAGCTGTTCCTGGTACTTCGAAGGGCACTTCACCAGCATGTCTTCGGCCTGAAAGACGTTCTTGGCGCTGTCGTAGTGGCCGATCGCCACAATGCTGATCGCCTGCTCGAAATTGGCGGGCTTGACCTTGGGGTAGACCACCTGCACGATTTTGCCGGTGTTATCCTGCATCTGGAAGGTGAAGTTGTTATTGGCGTCGTAGCGGCCCTGCTCGCCGGGCACGAGGTAGCCGGCCAGCTGCACGCCGCGCCCGCTGCTGATCGCCTCGGCAACGCTGGTGGTGTACGGCCGCAGCGCGCTGGTGAGGCCGTAGTAGCCCAGCACAATCGCCAGCACAATAATCGCGATGCCGATCATATGCAGCGGCTTGAGCACAAAGCCGCGCCGGCCAAAATCACTGGAAGCGGTAGCCATAGCTGCTCCTCGAAAAAGATTTCAACCGCGCCTGGCGCGCAGCCAAACGCACGAAACCATGTTATTCATCATTCGTTACGACGCGCGCGGGCGGATGTGCGTTACGCGCCTCAAGGGTTGCGCGCGGCGCGGCGGCCTCGGGCCGGGCCGGCTGGTCGAGCCGGCGGCGCAATTCCTGCGCCTGGCGGTCGAGCCGCCACAGGAACGCGAAGATGCCCACCCACACCACCAGCGCCACCGCCAGCGCGGCGTAGATTGCCACGCCCGGGTCAAGCAGGAAATTCGGCATAGCTTCCCTCCCGCTCCGCCAGCCGCTCGTGCAGGATCAGCATGGCGGCGCGCAGGCGATACATCCAGAAAAACAAGCCGGTAAAACCGACGATTGAGGCTAAAAACGTCCACAG
>LJCR01002027.1 GCA_001399705.1 Kouleothrix aurantiaca | reverse complement strand
CCCGCCACGGCATCCGCGTCATGAGCATCGCGCCGGGCATTTTCGAAACGCCAATGCTGGCCGGCCTGCCCGAGGCCGCGCGCGCCTCGCTCGGCCAGCAGGTGCCGTTTCCCTCGCGGCTGGGCCGGCCCGACGAGTATGCCGCGCTGGTGCAGCATATTGCCGAAAACCCGATGCTGAACGGCGAGGTTATTCGCCTGGATGGGGCGATTCGTATGGCGCCGCGCTAGCGCACGCTCGGGCGGCACCGCCGATCTCAAGATTTTACCTATACGGCATGCTCTCGCAATTGATTATGTGCCGCACTGGTGTACGCTATTAGAAAAGCTTGTACGCGGGCACATACCATAGCTACGGTCCATCGCTTGCCAAGAACGGATTCATCATGCCATCACGTCGCCAGTTCCTCCGTCTTGCGATTCCTGCGCTGGCGGCGCTCGCCGCCGAGCGCCTGCCTGCGCGCGCCCAGGACACCCTGCCACCACAAGTCTATATCCCGCTCGCCCAGAGCGACGCCGCGCCACCGACGCCTGAACCGCCGCCTGTTGAAAGCAGCGACGCGCCAATCGTCGGCGCGGCCAGCGGCACCGCCGAGCAGGCCAGCGCATGGTTCAGCGCGCGCTGCTCGGCGGGCTACACCGCCTACGACGTTGGGACGATTGTGGCGCGCTACCGTGATTTAGGCGATTGGGCCGGCATGGATTGGTTTCTGGCGCTGGCGCAGATGGGCCACGAAACCGGCCACATGACCTCGTGGTGGTCGCAGCGCCCGCGCCGCAACCCGGCCGGCATTGGCGTCACCGGGCGCACCGAGTATGGCAGAAGCGACAGCCCGCCCGGCGCAAGCTGGGCCTGGGACGAAAGCGTGCAGCTGTGGCGCGAAGGCGTGAGCTTCCCCACCTGGGACGATCACGGCATTCCTGCGCACCTCGGGCGGCTGCTGGCCTACGCGCTCACCGACGACGCCGCCAGCGATGCCCAGCGCCAGCTGATCAGCTACGCGCTGGAAATTCGCCCGCTGCCAGCCAGCTACCGTGGCGCCGCGCCAAGCATCTGCGGCCTGAACGGGCGCTGGGCTGTGCCGGGCACCGGCTATGGCGAGCGGATTGTTGACCTCACTGCGCGTATGCGCAGCGGGTAACGCGCCCCAACAGAAAAGCGGCTGCGAGCATTTCGCTCGCAGCCGCCTCGGTGTTGGTGCAGAAGAAGTTACTCGTCGGCCTCCAGCCGCACACGATCGTCGAAGCCTGTTGCAATCGCGTCCACACCCGTCACTTCGGCGGCAATATACGCCGCCAGGTATGGCGG
>LJCR01002026.1 GCA_001399705.1 Kouleothrix aurantiaca | reverse complement strand
GCCATAGCATGTAACGTCTGCCCCGCTGGCGAGACATGAGTGTGCAGGGATCATACGCGAAAGGAACTGCAATGAAAGCCTACACCAAGCCATCCGACGACGAGCTGCGCCGCCGCCTGACATCTGAGCAATACAAAGTTACCCAGCACGAAGGCACCGAGCTGCCATACATGAACAAGTACTGGAACAACAAGCAGCCCGGTATCTACGTCGACATCGTTTCCGGCGAGCCGCTGTTCAGCTCGCTCGATAAGTACGATTCGGGCACTGGCTGGCCGAGCTTCACCCGGCCTCTGGTGGATGCGAATATTGCCGAGCATACCGACCGCAAGCTGTGGATGGAACGCACCGAGGTGCGCTCGAAGCACGCCGACTCGCACCTGGGTCACGTCTTCGAGGATGGCCTGGCGCCCACTGGCCTGCGCTACTGCATGAACTCGGCGGCGCTGCGCTTCATCCCGGTCGATCAGCTTGAGCAGGAAGGCTACGGCGAGTTCCGCACGCTGTTCGAGTAAACGGCGGTTGAGCACAAACACACAAAGGCACGAAGATCTGCAAGAGTCTTCGTGCCTTTGTAGTTAGGCACTACGCACTACGCATTACGCACTTAGCTGTGTAGTGCGTAGTGCGCAGTGCATATTTCAAAAATTCACTCGAATTGAAATTGAGAACCGTTATTCCCCTACGGGCAGCGGCGGCGTAATCGCCTCGCCTTCGCCCACCGTCTGGCTCACGGCGCGCTTGCCAAGCTGCACTGCCGGCGCCAGCAATGTGGCGGCCAGCCCAAGCACCGCTGCGCCAAACGCCAGCCAGAACACACCCAGGATCGCGCGCGCCAGCACCGTGCGCAGCGTGCCATCCAGCGCCGCGCTATTCGCCTGCGCAATCGGGTCGAGCAGCGCGCTCAGCGAAACGCTGGCCGGGTCGAGGCCGGCCGCCAGCAGGCCAGCGGCGAGCTGTGCGCTCAGCAGCGCGCCCATAATGCTGACGCCCAGCGTGCCGCCAATGCTGCGGCTGAACTGCAAGGTCGAGGTGGCGGTGCCCAGCGCGCTGCGCTGCACGGTGCTCTGCACCGCGATCAGGAACGACGGGATGGACAGGCCCATGCCCACGCCCATCAGCGCCATGCTGCCGAGCAGCAGCGTGGTGCCAAACGCCCCGCCCGACTGCGTCAGCGCCAGCGCGCCAATCACAAACAGCACCATGCCAAACACCGAAAGCGTGCGGTAGCCTACGTTCAGCAGCAGCCGGCTGCCCACAATGCTCGCCAGCACCCACGACAGCATCATCGGCATGATCGCCGCGCCGGCT
>LJCR01002025.1 GCA_001399705.1 Kouleothrix aurantiaca | reverse complement strand
TCTTCCAGCACCGCCAGCGTCTGGATGTCGAGGTCGTTGGTTGGCTCGTCGAGCAGCAGCACATTCGGCGCGGCCAGCAGCGTGCGCAGCAGGTACAGCCGCCGGCGCTCGCCGCCCGAAAGGCGCGCAATTGGCGTGTAGTGCATTGCCGGCGCGAACAAAAAACGCTCAAGCATTTGAGCGGCTGTGATCAGCGCGCCCTCGCCGGTGCGCACCAGCTCGGCCGCTTCTTTGACATAATCAATCACGCGCTGCGACTCATCCAGCCCCATGCTTTCCTGGTCGTAGTAGGCCAGGTGCACGGTTTCGCCCACCGCGATGCTGCCTGCATCGGGCTGAAGCCGGCCGGCAATCATATTCAGCAGCGTGCTTTTGCCACTGCCATTTGGCCCAATAATACCCAACCGGTCGCGTGGCCCGATGCTCAGGCTCAGGTCGCGCACCAGCGTGCGTTCTGCAAAGCGCTTGCCAACCTGCTGAAGCTCAATCACGCGCTTGCCAATGCGGCGCGCCGCCACGCTGATCTCAAGCGCGCTTTCCTGCGGCGCTGGCTGGTCGGCTTGCATCGCGCCGATCCGGTCGATGCGCGCCTGCTGCTTGGTGGTGCGCGCCTGCGCGCCGCGCCGCAGCCAGGCCAGCTCCTTCCGCAAAATAGTCTGCCGGCGGGCTTCGTCGGCGGCCTGCTGCTCGGCGCGCTCGGCCTTCAGCTCAAGAAAGCGGCTGTAGTTCGCCGGGTACGAAAACACGCGCCCGCGGTCGATCTCCAGCATGCGCGTCACCACCCGGTCGAGGAAATAGCGATCGTGCGTCACCAGCAGCAGCGCCGAGCTGGTGCGCGCCAGGAAGCTTTCGAGCCACGCAACCGTATCGATATCAATATGGTTGGTCGGCTCGTCGAGGATGATCAGATCGGCGGGATTAATGAGCGTGCTGGCCATTGCCACGCGCTTGCGCTGCCCCCCCGAAAGCGTGCCGATTTTCGCGCCCAGCTCGCTGATACCCAGGCGGCTGAGCGTGGTTCGGGCATCGTTCTCCACCCCCCATGCATCGCTGGCATCCATCTGGCCCACCAGCTCGGCCACGCGCGCCTGCAGCGCAACATCGCCGGGGTGGGCGGCCAGCGCGGCGGCGGCCTGCTCGTAGGCGCGCAGCAGCTGCATCTCAGGGGTCTCGCCCTGGAAGATCTGCTCCAGCACGGTAAGCGCCGGGTCGAGCTGCGGGTTCTGTGGCAGGTAGGCCACGCGCAGGTTGCGCGCCATGCTGATGCGCCCGCTGTCGGCCTGCTCCGCGCCGGCGATGATCCGCAGCAGCG
>LJCR01002024.1 GCA_001399705.1 Kouleothrix aurantiaca | reverse complement strand
ACCTGTACCAGATGCACCACATCGAGCGCACAACGCCGTGGGAAGAAATCTGGCAGGCGATGGAGCAGCTGGTGCGCGAAGGCAAGGTGCTCTACGTCGGTTCGAGCAACTTCGCAGGCTGGAACATTGTGCAGGCCAACGAGCGCGCCGCCCGCCGCAACTTCCTGGGCCTGGTGTCGGAGCAAAGCCTGTACAACCTGGCCGCGCGCACGATCGAGCTGGAGGTTATTCCAGCCTGCCGCGAGTATGGCCTCGGCCTGATCCCGTGGAGCCCGCTCTCGGGTGGGGTGCTGGGCGGCGCGCTGCAAAAAGCCACCGAAGGCCGCCGCTCGTCGGAAGCGAACCAGCAGCGCATCGAGAAAATTCGCCCGCAGCTCGAAGCCTACGAGAGCTTCTGCCGCGAGCTGGGCGAGCAGCCCGGCGATGTTGGGCTGGCCTGGCTGCTGAGCAACCCGGTCGTCACCGCGCCGATCATCGGGCCGCGCACCGCCGAGCAGCTAAGCGGCAGCCTGCGCGCGGTCGAGATCAAGCTTTCGGACGAGGCGCTGAAGAAGCTGGACGAGATCTGGCCCGGGCCGGGCGGGCAGGCGCCCGAAGCCTACGCCTGGTAGGAGCGTTATGACATCCACAGCATTTGTGACGGGCGCGGATCGCGGGCTGGGGCTGGCGCTCTGCGCTGGCCTGCTCGCGCGCGGCTGGCGTGTGTTCGCCGGCCAGTACATGCCCGATTGGCCCGAGCTTGGCGCGCTGGCCGAACAGTTCCCCGGCGCGCTCACGACCGTGCCGCTCGACGTGGCGGCGGGCGAGTCGGTGGCGGCGGCGGCGGCGCAGGTGGCCAGCCTCACCGCGTCGCTCGACGTGCTGATCAACAACGCGGGCGTGAACTCGCCCACCTCGCCGCGCGGCATCCGCGAGCCGCAGGACTACGCCGAAATGAACCGGCTCTACGCCACCAACGCGCTCGGCCCGCTGCGCGTGATCGAGGCGTTGCTGCCGCTGCTGGATGCCGGGGCGGGCAAGCGGCTGTGCTTTGTGTCGTCGGAAGCGGGCAGCATCAACCGCGCCGCGCGCACATCCTGGTTCGGCTACTGCATGTCGAAGGCGGCGCTGAACATGGGCGCGCGCCTCTTGTTCAACGACCTGCGGCCGCCGGGCTACAGCTTTCGCGTCTACCACCCCGGCTGGGTGCGCTCGTACATCAGTGGCGCGAAAAACCCCGCCGCCGAGCTGGAGCCTGAAGAAGCGGCCGAGCTGGCGCTGGGCTATTTCCTGACCGACCGCGCCGACGAAGATGCGCTGGTGCTGCGCGATTA
>LJCR01002023.1 GCA_001399705.1 Kouleothrix aurantiaca | reverse complement strand
GCAACAACCTTGGCGAAGCGATGCCAAATGTGATGACGCCCGCAACCTGGTCGCTGATGCAAATCTTTATGGCCGACACAATGGTCTTTTCGGCGGTGCAGGGCCACCCGCTGGTGGGCAACATTGGCGGCCGCGCATACATGAATGTGAGCCTGCTGGCGACACTGGCGCAGGCATTTGGCCTGGGCCAGCAGCGCTTCGCCGAAGCCAACAAGCAGGTATTCGGCTATGTGCCGGCCGGCCTGGGCGTGCCAACCCTGCCGCTTGGTCGCTGGCAGATCATCCGCGAAGTGCTGCCGCAGGCGGTGCGCATGCGCCGGCGCGTCACTGCCAACCAGCCGCGCCTGGCGGCTTTTCTGGCCAGCGCGCCGGAGCGCTGCACGGCCCTGCGCGAGCGCGCCACAAACGCGCGCGATGCCGGCGAACTGCTGGCGCTGTGGGAAAACGAGCTGATGCCATTCTTCCGCGAGTGCAGCCACATGCTCGAAGCTGGCGCGCGCCGCGACGGCTCGGTGATTGTGTGGGTGCGGCGCACGCTGGAGCAAATGGTGGGCGAGGCCGACACAAACGCACTGCTGGCGGGCCTAAACGGCAGCGGCGGCCAGCTCGCCAGCCTCGGCCCGCTGCTTGGGCTGACGCAACTGGAGCGTGGCGAGATCGACCGCGCGACGTTTGCGCGCACCTGGGGCCATCGCGGCCCGTACGAGTTCGAGGTTTCGGCGCCGCGCCCGGCCGAGGATCCGGCCTGGATCGACGCGCAGCTGGCCGGCCTGCGCGAAGCCCCGCTCGACGTGAATGGCTTGCTGGCGCGCCAGCAGACGGCGCAAACTGCCGCCTGGGCGCGGCTGGCCGCGCGCTACCCGGGCAAGCTGGCGCGCATCCGCCGCAAGGTTGCGCAGGCCGCCGAGGCCTACCGCATGCGCGAGGCTGCCCGCTCCGAGGTTGTGCGCGTGTTCTGGCCGCTGCGCGCCTTCGTGCAGCGTGCTGGCGCGCTTAGCGGCATTGGCGACGATATTTTCTTCCTGTCGATTCAGGAAATTCTGGCGCTGCTGCGGGGCGAGCGCGCAGCACTGGAGCACATCCCGGCCCGGCGCGCAACATTCGATCATTATGTCGCGCTGCCAAGCTACCCGGCCTTTATCCGTGGCCATTTCGAGCCCGAGCGCTGGGCCGCCGACCCGGCCCGCCGCAGCGATGTGTTCGACGCCGCGCAGACCGCGGCGCCCACCAGCGCAACGGTCAGCGGCTTCCCCGGCGCAGCGGGCGTAGTTGAGGGAAGGGCGCGCGTGCTGGACCACGCCGAAGACGGCGGC
>LJCR01002022.1 GCA_001399705.1 Kouleothrix aurantiaca | reverse complement strand
ATAATCCGGCGCTGGAAAATAATGTACAGAATCAGCGGCGGGGTGGAAGCCAGCGCCGCTGCGGCCATTGTCACGCCGCGCTGCACGTAGTTGCCACCGCCCAGCACCTGCAGGCCCACCGGCAGCGTCAGCGTGTTGCGGTCGCTCAGGATCACCAGCGGCCAGAACAGGTCGTTCCAGTTGCCCAGAAAGGTGAAGATCGCCAGTGCGACCATGGCCGACGACACCAGCGGCAGGCAGATCTGCCAGTACAGGCGGAAGCGCCCGGCACCGTCGACAATCGCGGCTTCCTCAAGCTCTTTTGGGATGGTCTGGAAGTGCTGGCGCAGCAGAAACACGCCAAACACATTCGCGCCATGGAGCCAGATCAAGCCGTTGTAGTTGTTCAGCCAGCCCAGGTTGCGCATCAGGATGAAGTTCGGGATGAACGTCACCGCGCCCGGCACCATCAGGCTGATCAGCAGCACGAAGAAGATGATGTCGCGGCCGGGGAACTGCAGGCGCGCATAGGCGTAGGCCGTGAGCGAGCAGACGAACAGCACCAGCGCCGTCACCGAGGTGGCGACAAAAATGCTGTTCAGCAGCCAGCGAAACACTGGCAGCGTCGGGTCGGAAAAGATGCGCTGGAAGTTGGCGATCGTCGGCGTTTCGGGGATCCAGCGGATCGGCCAGCGCATCGTCTGCGACTCGGGCGTAAACGCCTGCGAGAACATATACGCGATTGGCATGAGCGTGGCGGCAGCGCCAAGGATCAGCGCGGCGTAGAGCACAATTCGGCCGGGCGAGAAGCGCCCCGCTGCCGGTCGGAACGAACGAGCTGTAGCAGCCATCGGCGGCCTCCTAATACTCAGCTTGGTTGCGCAGCAGCCGGAACTGCAGCAGCGTGATCGCCATCATGATGATCGCCAGCACCACCGCCATCGCAGACGCATAGCCCATGCGGAAGAACGACCATGCCGTCTGGAACAGGTAAACCAGCACCGTGCGCGATTCGTGGCCCGGCCCGCCGCCCGTCATGATCAGCGGCTGGCCGAAGACCTGCATCTGCGCCAGGAATTGCGTGACGCCAACAAACAGCATGGTTGGGCGCAGCAGCGGCAGCGTAATGTGCCAGAAGGTCTGGCGGTTGTTTGCGCCGTCGATCTTGGCGGCTTCGTACAGCGATTCGGGAATGCCCTGCAAGCCGGCCAGGAAAGTCAGCATTGGCGCGCCGAACGTCCACCATACGGTGGCAATCGAGATCGCCGGGATAACGATTTTCGCATCGCCCAGCCACACAATGCGCGGGCCGTGAAACAGGTCGGTGATGTAGTAG
>LJCR01002019.1 GCA_001399705.1 Kouleothrix aurantiaca | reverse complement strand
GGCGATGGGCAAGCGCGCGAATGTCAAGATCTTCGGCACCGACTACGACACGCCCGACGGCACATGCATCCGTGATTATGTCCATATCAGCGACCTGGGGCGGGCGCACGTGCTGGCGCTCGAGCCGCTGAGCGAGCGCAGCCGCAACTTCAACCTGGCGAACGGCGATGGCTTTACGGTGCGCGAAGTGATTGCGGCCGCGCGCAAAGTGACCGGGCACGCCATCCCGGCGATGGAAGAGCCACGCCGCGCGGGCGACCCGCCAGTGATGATTGGTGACAGCCGGCGCGCCCGCGAGGAGCTGGGCTGGGCGCCGCGCTACCCAAACATCGAGTCGATCATCCAGAGCGCATGGGACTGGCATACGCGCTTCCCGCAGGGCTACGCCACCGCGAAGTAAACACGCGGGCAGCAAAAAGCGGAGCAGCCACCACGGCTGCTCCGCTTTCGTTTGCCTGAAATCTAGTGCTTCGGCTGCTCGGCCGGCGTGCCGCGCGGCACATTCACGATCTCGGCATCGCCCTCGTCGTGCGCGTGATCGGCGTGTGCTTCCTCGGCATGGTCGGCGTGCGCGTGGCCATGATGCGCCGCTCCATACTCGGTTATCAGGCTGGCGCGCTTGATGCGCCGATCGTATTCGCGGAAAACGGCTTTAGAGATCGCAGAGAAAAAGCCCATAGTTGTGAACCTCGTTCTTGGTTTGTGGCGATCTGATGCTGCGAGTATTATACCGCACTCGAAAGAGATTGCAACGCAGCCCTTTACACCGCGAACAGATGTGCTATAATAGATGCTATACCTTCTTGGGTAGAGTTTCGATACGAAAGGGACGAGCGAAATGGATGATGTAACCTTCTCACGCGGGCCAGCGCGGCGCCCGGCCGTTCGCGTTTCCGACCCGCTGCTGCAGTGGGCCACCGGCCTGCAAACCAAAGAGCGCCGCATCTATGCGGGCTGGCTGGCCGAAGTCGGCAAGATCGAAACACTCGACGAAGCGATGGCGGCGGCTGGCTTCAGCCAGATCACGATCAAGCATGGCAGCGGCAATATGGTGACGCACTGGGCGGTTGAGACGGCGAACCTGTTTGTGGTGGCCGAAGGCGTGCAGTCGATTGGCGAGATGAAGCACACCGAAGATCGCTACGGTATCGCCTTTGGCTGGCGCACGCTGGAAGGTGGCCGCCAGCAGTCGGTGCTGCGCTTCCGTGGCTTCCTGCGCGAGCTGCTGCAAGTTGGTTTCTACGAGCCACTGCTGATCACCGCGAAGAGCACGTTGACGGGCGACGTCATCAACGCGCTGACGCGCCAGTACGAAG
>LJCR01002020.1 GCA_001399705.1 Kouleothrix aurantiaca | reverse complement strand
CGGGTGCGAAACGCGGCCATCGCCCCAGTCGAAGATGCGGGCGCCGCCGGTATGGAAGAAAATATTGCCGTCGTGCAGATCGCCGTGGTTGAGCGATTCCGGGATGCCGCTGGCGGCCAGTTCAGCGCACCACGCCGATACCTGTGGGGCCAGCGCCAGCAGGCGCGCATGATCCTCGCTCGGCAGGCCGTCGGGCTGATCGAGCCAGAGCTGCTCGTGCTCGTTCAGCAGCTCGGCATACAGGCGCGGGAAATGCGTGAGCCGCCAGTCGGCCGCGCCCAGCGCCAGCAGCTCATCCTGGCGCGCGGCAAGGTCGATCTGCAGCGCGGCGTAGTGGGGCAGCAGCGCGTGCCAGTGACCCAGGTCGCGGTCGGCGCGGATGCGCTCGCGCAAGCGTGCCCCGCCGTCGGGCAGCAGCATCCAGCCACGCGCCGGGTCGGTGGCGAGCGGTTGCAGCACCACGTCGGGCTGCCAGCGCGCCAGCGCCGCAGTGAGCGCGACTTCGTGGTGGATGTTGGGCGCGACCGACTTGAAGAAGACCAGCCCGCCGGCGGTTGGCGCGCGCAGCACCGTCGACCAGGGCTGCAGGTGAATCTGCTCAAGCGGGCCGGTCAGGCTGCGCCCGTTGCGCGCCAGCGCGGCGCCAATCCACTCCTGCACGTCGCCGGCCCATGTTTCGCCAGCCCAAAATGGTGGTGTGATAGGTGTCATAACGCAACTTCAACTACAAGATACAACAGAATTTTGCCACAGAGGGCACAGAGATCACAGAGCAAAGAAACAAAACGCGGGCGACCAGGGCGCGCTCGATAACAACAGATCATGCATGTTTCGAGCGGGCCACGCCAATCCGTGATTGTTGAGACGCTTTGGCATGCGTGGAGGTTACGCTATTTCTGCCGGAGTTTGGTTAACATTCGCCCCTGCTAACACGAAGGACGAAAGACGATTGACCAATTTGGCTTCGTCTTTGGTCGTAGCCAGCAACGCGCCTCACAATCCCTAACCTAACCACGATTCCCACGCTACGAGCGCATTATTGCGCAGCCTGCTCATACGCAGCGAGCGTGGCGGCGGCAGTAGCACGCCAGCTGAACTGCGCGGCACGCAGTGGGCCGGCGGCGCGCAGGCGCTCGGCCAGCGCCGGGTCGTTCAGCACGCGCCCGAGCGCGGCGGCAAAGGCGGGGGCGCTGGGTTCTACCAGCAGGCCTGCATCGCCCACTACCTCGGGCAGGCTGGATGTGTTGCTGCACACCACCGGCGCACCGCAGGCCAGCGCCTCCAGCGGCGGCAAACCAAAACCCTCGTAGCGCGAC
>LJCR01000202.1 GCA_001399705.1 Kouleothrix aurantiaca | reverse complement strand
ATTTGGCCGCGTCGGCGCGCTGATCTGCCCGGGCGTGGCCAGCACCGGCTTCCAGCAGCGCGCCGACGCGGCCAAATATCCACGCATCACGCGACTGACCAGCTGCACCAGCGCGCAGGTGGCCGACGCCACGGTGCGGGCGATTGCGCGGCGCACCCACGGCGAGGTATATGTGCCCTGGTACGGGCGCGCGCTCGCGCTTGCTGCGCAGCCCATTCCCGGCCTGACCCGCCTTGTGCTGCGGCTGGTTGGGTAAGAAATGGTGAAAATGGGACCAGCGCGAGGAAGAAAATAGTACTACGGTCATCCACAGGCGTCTAGCCGCGCCCGGCGGGCTATGCTACTATACGCCCGCAACGCGGTTGCCTGTGGTCATAACATATAACAATAGCCGGCCTCGCCGGCAAGAAGGAGCCCAGGAATGACCCAGGAACGAATTGCGGAGCGCGTGGCGCTGGTGCCGCCGTCGGGAATCCGGCGGTTTTTCGATATCGCGGCGCAAATGCCCGATGTCATTTCGCTTGGCATTGGCGAGCCCGATTTTGTCACACCCGATCAGATTCGCAACGCCGGTATTCAATCGCTGCAGCAAGGGTTCACGGCCTACACTTCGAACTCGGGCCTGCTCGAGCTGCGCGTGGCGCTCTCCGAGCACATCAAGCAGCTGTATGGCATCGAGTACGACCCCGAAACCGAACTGCTGATCACGGTGGGCGTGAGCGAGGCGCTGCAAAACGCCATGCTCGCCACCATCAATCCCGGCGACGAGGTGATCATCCCCGAGCCGAGCTTTGTGGCCTACCCGGCCAGCGTGGTGTTTGCGGGCGGCGTGCCGGTTCCCGTGAGCACATCGGTTGAAAACTCATTTCAGGTGACCGGCGACGCCATCGAGGAAGCGATCACGCCCCGCACGCGCGCCATCCTGATCGGCTACCCGAACAACCCAACCGGCGCGGTGATGCCGCGCGAGCGCCTGCTGGAGATCGCCGCGATTGCCGAGAAGTACGACCTGCTGGTGTTCTCGGATGAGATTTACGACCGGCTTGTGTATGGCGTCGATCACACATGCTTCGCCTCGCTGCCCGGCATGCGCAACCGAACCGTGCTGCTTGGCGGCTTCTCGAAAGCCTACGCCATGACGGGCTGGCGCCTGGGCTGGCTGGCCGCGCCAGTGGATGTGACGGCAGCGACGCGCAAAATTCACCAGTACGCAATTATGTCTGCCCCGACGGTGGCACAGTACGCCGGCCTTGAGGCCCTGCGCAGCGGCGAAAAAGATGTGCGCCAGATGGTGGCCGAGTACGATCGGCGGCGGCGCGTGATTGTCGACGGACTGAACCAGATCGGCCTGCCAACGTTTGAGGCGCAGGGCGCGTTCTACGTCTTCCCGCAGGTGAGCCACCTGGGCTTCACCAGCGAGGAATTTGCCGAGCAGTTACTTCACGACCAGCAGGTGGCTGTGATCCCCGGCGATGCGTTTGGGCCAAGCGGCGCGGGCTTTGTGCGCGCCTGCTACGCTTCGTCGCTCGACAAGATCGAAGCCGCGCTCGACCGGATCGAGCGCTTTGTGAAGCCGTATCTTTAATACGCTTTCAGCGCGGGGACAGGGGATGGGGGATGGAGAACAGAGTTGCCTGATCGCAGCGCCATCCCTCAGCTATCGCGCCTGAACCCTGCGCAACAGGTAAATACAAACAACCTAGCTTCAACTCACACGAGGAGGATTCGCACCATGGCTATCGACTACGCTAACAAGCTTCCGCTTAGCCAGCCCGCCAATGATTCCGAGCCGCTCCACTGCGCACTGACTGGCGTGCCTCTCAGCGCCGAGACCGCCTACTGGGCACCGCCGCTGGTGACCGCCGGCGAGCTGGTGCGGGCGATTACGACCGGGCTTTTGCACTCGCCAGGCACGCTCAGCCGCATACTGTTCGACGAGCAGCCCAAGGTTCCCTACGACCCGGCTGTGCGCGAACAACTGGCGGCGCGGCGCAGCGCCGAGCAGCTCAAGCTGCTGGTGGGGCTGATGGTGCTGGTGGCGCTGGTGGCGGTGCCGATAGTCTTACTGGCATTACGGTGAGATATGGTTCTTTCGGTTATTATGCCGTGCTACAACGAAGCGGCAACCCTTTCATCGATTCTGGAAAAAGTTCGCGCGATCAAGATGGATATGCAGATCATCGCGGTGGACGACAATTCTTCCGATAATACCTTTGCGATCCTGCAGCGCGAGGCGGCCAACGACCCAAACATGATTGTCGTGCGCCACCCGAACAATCGCGGCAAGGGCGCGGCGGTGCGCAGCGGGCTGGCGCGCGCCACCGGCGATATCGTGATTATTCAGGATGCCGACCTGGAGTACGACCCTGAAGATTACTATGAGCTGGTGCGGCCAATTGCCGAGGGGCGCGTCAATGTGGTGTTCGGCTCGCGCTTTTCGGGGCGGCACACGGGTATGTATTTCTGGAATGCGCTGGGCAACAAGGGGCTGACGTTCCTGACGAATTTCCTGTTCAACTGCTGGATTTCGGACATGGAGACGTGCTACAAGGTGATGCGCACCGAGATCATGCGCGATCTGGCCCTGAAGAGCAACGATTTCCGGCTCGAGCCAGAGATCGCCGCCAAGGTGCTGAAGCGCGGGCACCGCATCTATGAGGTGCCGGTGAGCTACCTGGGCCGCACCTACGAAGAAGGCAAGAAGATGAAGCCAAGCCAGGGCTTCTACGCCATTCTGGCGCTGCTGAAGTACCGCTTCCTGAACTAGAACAGCTCTTGAAAATCCGTTGCTGGTTCTGGCCAACGATGAAAGACGAACGACCAATGTGCTCCTGGTCGTTCGTCTTTCGTCTTTCGTCTCAGCAGGCGGGGCCGCACTCCAACCAGAATGTACCGGCGCGCGTGTTTTCCTGCTGAGCATATTCGTGGCAGCAGAAAGGGCTCGGGGCAGCAAAGCACCCCGAACCCTTTTGCTGCCCGCGCTACTCGTGCATGTTGCGGATGTACAGGTACAGCGCGGTCAGCTCGTCGTCGTCCATCTGGCCAATCATCTTCCAGGGCATGGGCGGCTGGATCGGGTGGCCACCCGGATCGACGCCGGTGCGCATGGTCTGGATGAACTGCTCGGCGGTCCAGTTCTTCAGGAAGGCGCGCACGCTTGGCGCGGCCGGTCCCAGACCGCCGGGCGAACCTTTCAGATCCGGGCCGTGGCACGATTGGCAGTCCTGGTAGCTCAGAATATACGCGCCATACTCGGCGGTCGGTGCCTTGGCCGGCGCGATAACCGGCTTCACAACCGGCTCCTCGCCCACCGGGGCCAGGCCAGCACCCACAAACATCGCCAGCACCGGCGACACATAGACCGGCGGGGTGTCATTCGAAACCGCCGGCTGGCTGCGCAGGAAGGCCACCAGCGACGCAACATCTTCATCGCTCAGGTTGCGCAGCACCTCGGTGGGCATCAGCAGCACGCGCCCGTCCTGATGCAGGCCATTGCGGATGGCCTGAACGATCTCGGCGTCGCTCCAGTCCTTCAGCGGGCCGCCCGGGGTCAGGTTCGGTGGCACCAGATTGCCGATTGGCAGCGGCGAGTCGACGCTCAGGTCGAAGCCGCCGCTGAGCGGCAGCTCGCCGCTGGTGGTGTGGCATGCCACGCAGGTGCTGCGTGCCAGGTGCTCGCCACGGGCGAGCCGCGCCGGCGAGGCAGCGGTGTCGAGCTGAATCGCGGGCGCGCTGCGGGGCCGGTAGAGCGAGTAGTAGCCGTAGGAAATCAGCCCGGTGGCGAGAATGAGCAGCAGCGCCGGCAGCGATGCCACGATCGCAAGCGCCCAGCGGGCAAACGGGTTACGCAGATGCAAGGCGCGGCGCGCCAGCCAGATGCACAGGCCAGCGACGGCCAGCAGCCCGAGGCAGATGAGTATATTCGTGAACATGCTTGTCCCTACTTCTCACTTGGCGTCAGCGAAACGCCCAATAAATCCAGTGCCAGCAGCACAGCGGCGGCAAAAATCAACGCGAGATACAATACGCCTTCCGCCCAATCGATCGGCCCAAACACCCGCAGCGCCGTGATCGTTGGGAAATAGAACAAAATCCCGAGCAGAATCCACAGCATGCTCGTCACAAACGCCAGCCAGGTCGCCCAGCGCCGGCCGGTGGTTGCCAGCCAGGAAATGGCAAGCGCGCAGCTATACAGCAAGACGCTCGAAAGACCAAAAGCGTCGTAGGCGGGAAGCGCCATGATCGTGGAGCGGTACAGTTGATACGCCGCCGAGATCACAAATGCCAGAAGTAACAGCCCGCCGGCAAGTTTAGGGATTGAAACGCTTCGCGTGGTGTTGCGCAGAGCAGCGCGACTGATTGCCGCCATCGTCGTGTTTCTCCTGCCTGAATATCGTGTGCTTCTGACAGAAGAATAGCGAACATGGGCACGCCCACACATCGCTCGAAAGAGCGACTCGGGGGTTTCCGAAGCGCGATTTGGGATAGCACCGAGAGTGATATTGGGGAGGCCGAAGAAAATGAAGTTTCAGAAGGTCAGCATTGCAATCGCCAAACCCTATTCCCCATCCCCTAGCCTTTGCGCTGGGAGCGCACTTGCGCTGCTACCGTCGGCGCCGAGGCCAAGCGCGCGACCACGGAGCGCGGCTTGCGTGCGCGTGGCAACGCGGAGTTTCTGAAGAATGTTGGCAACGTGCGTTTTTGCGGTGTGCAGGCTGATCACCAGCGTGTCGGCAACGTGCTGATTGCTCGCGCCAGTGACAAGCAAGCGCAGCACGTCGACTTCGCGCGGGCTGAGCGTTTCGCCGGTTTCGGGGATGAACAAGCCGCCGGGGGTCACAGCCTGTGCGCTGGGAATAGCAGCGGCGGGCGGGGCGTCGAGCTGCCGTTCCAGCATATCCATGAGGGCTTGTTGCGCGGCTGGGCTCAGCGGGCCGTGGCGCGGCGCCGGCTGCGGGCGCAGCGCGAGGGCGTCGATCAGTTGCGCGGTTTGCGGCTCGCCCGCAACGCCATCGAGCTGGTCGAGAATGGCCTGGGCATCGCCCGCGCGGCCTTCGGCACGAAGCACCAGCGCCACCGCATACCCTGCGTCGAGCACCAGCAGCGCTTCGCCCGAATTCACCAACTGTATCAGTTCCTTGCACCCACGCCGCGCGTTGAGCAGGTCGCCGCGCCGCACCTCAACCCACGCAAGCGGCGCGCGGCTGCGGCCATACAGCCAGCGCTCACCGATGGCGCGCATGCCTTCGCAGCTTTCGCTCAACAAGTAGCGCGCCTCGTCCAAATCACCCTGCTCGTACGCCACAAGACCCAGCTCGCGCAG